>JASHQV010000053.1 GCA_030038955.1 Solirubrobacteraceae bacterium | reverse complement strand
ACTTGTCCGGAGGTGAGCATGCATGCTCGCATACTGAGATGGATCGCCAGCGCCGGGGCAGTGGGGGTCATGACGCTGGCGTTCGGGGGGTTCGGGGGTGGGATTGCGGCGGCGAGGCCGCTGTTTCAGATGTTGCCTCGCCAGTTCCCGGCGCCGCTGACGATCGCGCAATGCGAGACGACGCTCGGGATCAACTGCTACGGCGCGCCGCAGATCCGGCACGCCTACGGCATCGATCAGCTGAACAGGGATGGTCTGACCGGGCGCGGCACGACGATCGTGATCGTCGATTCGTTCGGCTCACCGACGGTCGCTTCTGATCTCGCGACGTTCGACGCGCAGTTCGGGCTGCCGGCTCCGCCGTCGCTCAAGATCATCGCCCCGGTCGGCTCGATCCCGCCGTTCGACTCGACCAACTCGACCGTGGTCGGCTGGGCCGAGGAGACCTCGCTCGACGTCGAGTGGGCACACGCGATGGCGCCGGGCGCGAACATCCTGCTGGTCGAGACTCCGGTCGCCGAGACCGAGGGTGTGACCGGCTTCCCGCAGATCGTGCAGGCCGAGAACTACGTGATCGACCATCACCTCGGGGACGTCATCAGCCAGAGCTTCGGCGCGACCGAGCAGACCTTCCAGAACTCAAGCGGGCAGTTCGACCCTCAGCTGATCTATGAGCTGCGGAGCGCTTACATCAACGCTGCGCGCCACGGCGTCACCGTGCTTGCGGGGTCGGGCGACACCGGCGCGACCAACTACGAGCTCGACGGGACGACGCTGTATCCGTATCGCGTCAACAGCTGGCCTTCGAGCGATCCGCTCGTGACCTCGCTGGGCGGCACGATGCTCGACCTCGACCAGGCCGGCAACCGACTCGCGCCCGACACCGTCTGGAACGACGCATGGGGCGCCGGCGGCGGCGGCCTGTCGGCGGCGTTCTCGCGGCCGTCCTACCAGGACGGCGTCAGCTCGATCGTCGGCGACGCCCGTGGGACGCCCGACGTCAGCATGAGCGCCGCCGTCAACGGTGGCGTCTGGGTGTACATGTCGTTCTCCGGGATCGAGGCACCTGGGGTCTCGAATCCTGGCTGGTACGTCTTCGGCGGCACCAGCGAGGCGACGCCGCTGTTCGCCGGCGAGGTCGCGACCGCCGATCAGATCGCAAGGCGCCCGCTCGGCCTGATCAACCCGTCGTTGTACGCGATCGGGGATGGCCACGGCTCCGGCATCACCGACATCACGACCGGCAACAACACGTTCGCCGGCGTGACCGGATTCGATGCGGGCCCGGGCTACGATCTCGCCAGCGGCCTCGGGACGGCCAATGAGCTGTTGCCGTTCCAGCTTGCCTCGCACGCGCGCTCGCACAGGCGTTCGGCCGTGCGCGGGCACGCGCACGCGCGCGGGTAGCTCCTGCGACACGGATTGGGGGCGCCGCACCGCCTTCGGGCGGTGCGGCGCCCCCTCCCGGTGGACGTCGGGCTCACGAGCTTCGTCGCCGCCGTTCTGAAGGCTCAGGGCCCGTAGAAGAGTTAGTTCGCGGCTTTGACGGCGGCTAGACGCGCTGGCGAGAGGCCGTGACACCGCCGTGCCACCAGTGACGGAACGTTGGGCCGGATCGCAGGCCAGCGCCCACCGTCCAGCATCGTCACGAAGCTGTTCGTGGGACGCCCACGGCGAGTGGCGGCACTTCCCGTTCGGTCGGCCCCAGCATCGGTGCGCCGAGGTCCGCGGAGCTCGCAAGCGGACGTCGTCGGGTCGCTCGGGCTGAGCCAGCAGGCGGTCAGTCAGCTGATCGACAGGCTGGCGCTGAGGGACTATCTGGAGCGGCGCATCGATCGTCGGGACCGGTGACGGATGGAGGTGCACTTGACTGGCCGCGACCCCACCGCGGCCGTCGCGACCGAGACAGCGATCAAGCAGGTCGACGGCGGCCTCGCTCAGCTACTCACCGTCGAGGAGCTACGCGGGCTACGAGCACGCCGCCGATCCGCGACCCAGCGACTGACCGAACGGTAGGTGTGGCGTGCTATCACATCGAAGCGCGCATGCGATGAGCCTTTGCGTATGACGCGCCGGGACATTCTGGTTGGGGGGAGGACGGGTCACAGATCGCTGCTCTCACGGACGGCGTGGCGATGCTCTCACGGACGGCGTGGCGAGATTGACGGAGCCGACCATCGCTGGAGCACGATCGGCCTGCGCTTCGTCATCGATGATCGGACTTTCCCGCGCCGAGACGTGTCACTGCAGGCACCGTCGACACGACCTCCGCCTCGGCCCTCCGGCCTCAGCTCCGATCGCGTTCGGGCAACCCTTCACTCACTACCTGTCAACAACCTCAGGGGAGCGGACCCGACCGACCAGCTCTTGCGTTAGCACCACTGGCCGATCCATCCATAAGGCCCAGTCAGATCAACGCGTCCAGCCGCGCATGCGCTGATCGGAGATGCGACCCCATCGCCTGTTCGGCCGCATCCTGATCAGCATTGCGGATCGCTTCGAAGATCGGTACATGCTCCTCGTACGATGGACCCGTGTCGGGTGCGGCCTCCGCCACGCGCCTGATCCAGGCCTCGAGGAGCGACCTGATACTTGTCATCAGGCCCAACAGGGCGTGGTTCTCCGCGGCGGTGGCGATTTGCATGTGAAACGCCAGGTCTGCCTCAATGAAGGCCTTCTTCTCCCGCGGTCGTTCCATCTGCTGCAGCAACCGCTCAAGCTCCTCAACGGTATCGTCACCGCGTCGCGCCGCAGCAAGCCTGGCGAGGGCGGGCTCGATCACCTCACGCGCCTCGAGGAGGTCACGCACTCGGCGCTCGCCCAGTAGCAGGCTCCAGTTGATCGACTGTGGGAGCACGTCAGAGTCGGGAGACATGAGGTATGTCCCGTCCCCGGGTCTCACTTGTAGGAGACCCAACAGCGTCAGCGGCTTGAGGGCGTCGCGAATCGTCGAACGCCCGATTCCCATCGCCTTGGCTAGCGCCCGTTCGGACGGAATCCGAGCCCCGGCCTCCAGCTCTCCGCCGAGAAGGTAGTCGATCAGCTTCTTCGCAACCTCAGTCGACACCGTCTCTCGCGGCTCGACGCGAGGAATGCTCATCGCTCGCTCTCCGAAGCTCCGTTGTTGGCGGCGCCTTGCGTGAACAGAAGGCTAGTGATCGACGTGCTCATGCGCCTCTCGGACTCACGGGTTTCCATTTGCGCGGTCGCCCAGACATCAGTAGTCTTAGGATAGGCTCACCGGTCAACCAAAGCAAGGCCTACGTAAGCTCTTCCGGCGTTTCGGATTCCTGTTCCCGATGAGAATCACCAAGCTGATCCCGATCGTCGTCGGCACCCCGTGGCGGAACCTTACTATCGTTGAGCTGCACACGGACGAGGGCTTGCGCGGCGTCGGCGAAGTTCGGATGGTCAACCACACGGACGCTCTACTCGGATATCTCGACCATGCCGCACGCACGCACGTGGTCGGAAGCGACCCTTTCGCGATCGAGTCACTGGTGCAGCGCATGCGGCACTCTGACTATGACCGCGCAGGAGCAATCGTGATGTCGGGGGTTGCGGCCGTCGAGATAGCTTGCTGGGATCTCGTGGGCAAAGCCCTCGGCCAGCCAATCTACCGGCTGCTGGGGGGCGAAGTCAGGCAGGAGGTCAAGGCCTATGCGAACGGCTGGTACACGGTCGAGCGTACGCCCGAGGAGTTCCACGCGGCAGCGCAGCGCGCAGTCGCGCTCGGTTACCGGGCACTGAAGCTGGATCCATTTGGATCAGTCGGGATCAACACAGGGGACTACGAGATCGCCGAGGCTCTGCTCCTGGTGGAGGCGGTACGGGATGCCATCGGGCTGGATGCCGAGCTCTTCATAGAGATGCACGGTCGTTTCTCTCCGACCACGGCCACGCTGATCAGTCGCGAGCTGGAGCGCTACAAGCCAGCATGGATCGAGGAGCCGATCCCGCCGGAAAATGTCGGTGCCCTGGCCAAGGTTGCAGGCCACTCGCGGATTCCGATTGCGACTGGGGAGCGTATCCACTCCCGACACGAGTTCCGTGAATTGCTTGAGCGCCAGCTCGTCGACGTGATCCAACCGGACATCACGATGATGGGTGGACTGCGCGAGACATCAAAGCTCGCCTCGTGGGCAGACGTCTATTACGTCTCAGTGGCGCCGCACAATGTCGGGGGTCCGATCTCGACCGCCGCCGCACTTCACTTCGGTGTGGCAACTCCGAACTTCCGTATCCTCGAGCACTTCAACGATTTCGACGAACCGTTTGTACATGAGCTCGCCCCGGGCGGTCCGCAGGTTCGCGATGGCTTCTTCGCGCTTCCCGAAGGACCCGGGCTGGGGATCGATCTGGACGTGGACCTCGCCGCCGAGCACCCACGGCGGGCGATCCACTTCAACCTGTTTGCCCCAGGCTGGCACCGCCGCCGCCCGCCCGCCGGGGAATCCCGAGCGGTACCCGCGTCCTAGATCGTATGGAGTGAGCGGCCGCCCGGTTGCACTGCTTCCGCGGGATCGAGACGCTGACCGCCGCCGGTGTCTGTGCAGGGGTCCGGACGTTCGCCCGGTTTCCGTGCCCAGCGATGCTGTCCGCCGTCCTCGGGATCGTCCCCTCCGAGCGGACCTCCTACCTCAAACGCCGGCAGAGGTCGATCACCAACGCGGGCTTCCCCTCACGCCCGTCGGCTACTGGCTGAAGCCGCGCAGCATCATTGCAAGCAGCCGGCGATCAGCCAGACGCGCGCCGGCCGCCAGCAAGACCGGGACCCGCGCGTGATCGAGATCGCCCGGTGCGCCCAGCAGCGGCTGGCCGCACCCGTTCCTAAGGACCCTATGGGGGTTGACATCGGGTCAGGCTGATAAGCACGGTCGGGCCCCCGCGCGATCGCGGGGAGGTTTCTGGCCGCTGCGGACGCGTCCCGCGCGGGCGGTCCGCGACCGCAATCGTGCGACGTCTCCCGCGCCCGGTGCCGAGGCGTTGCCATCGCTCGGTGCCGAGGCGTTGCCAGAGGTGGTAGAGCCGGCGTCGTGCTTCCCAGAGAACCCGGCGAGTCCGTGGGCGGCAGCGACCTGGGCGATCACCACCGCCGACTGCCGACTAACGCCGAAGCTCAGCACCACGTCGGCTGGAGAGGCGGCAGGCGCCTGACACTCGCGAGAGCATCCGCGATCTGTCTATGAGCAACCCGGCCCACACGCGCGGCCACACTCGATCCCAGAAGCGGGATCTCACGGCGAGGACCGCTCCTGCGGATACGGGAGCCAGCCGATGCACCCGCGCATGAGAGTCTGACCACGCGTCCCGCACCAGTCAGATCCTGCCGCCCCTCCAGCCGAGACGATGCCACTACCGCCGCGGGCATCCGGTGCTACTCACTTGCCGAATGGCTCCCCATAAGAGACAGCGAGCCCGCGACGGATACCGGCTCTTGAGGTGAGCAACCCCTCGAATATCAGCCTGATCCGTCATCGAGCAGGCTGGACCTTCCACCCTGTGCCACCCCGACGATGTCCCCGCCGCGATCTCGCCACCGCCGTTCGACCACCAACAGGCACGACGGGCAGCCACGCTCGATATCAGCCCACCGCAGGGGACGCGATTGGGGCCTGGTTGACGGCGCGCACGACGATCTCGCTAACGACCACTGATCGCGGCTGCTGGTAGATGTATAGGAGCGTCCGCGCGATGTCCTCAGGGTTGAGCGATGCGGATGACGCGAGCATAAGCTGGCCGACATCACTCTGCCGCGCAAGACCAGTGTTGACAAGCCCGGGCTCGATCAGGCTGACGCGCACATCGTGGGCATCCGCCTCGATACGGAGCGAGTTGGCAAACCCCACCAAGCCCCACTTACTGGCGATGTATGCGGGCTCGCCCACGTATGACACGCGTCCGGACACAGAAGCCATGACGAACACGTGCCCACACCTGCGCTCGTACATCTCTGGCAGTACCGCCCCAACGGTATGCATCGTACCGAGCAGGTTTGTCTCGAGCACGCGTCGCCACTCGGCCGGCTCACCAGTCGCAACGTCCCCGTGGTCTATAACCGCCGCATTGGCCACGACGAAGTCCACCGGCCCGAATGCCTCGCGTGCCAGGATCGGCAGCTTCGCAACGCTTTCAACGCTACGCACATCCACCTCGGCCACGAGGCCCGCCCCACCGAGGTCATCGAGCGTCGCCGCTAGCTGGTCCATCCCCTCCGTGTCGATCGACGCGAGCACCATCTGAGCGCCGATGCCGGCAAACTCGCGCGCGATCGCGGCACCTATCCCGGAGCCGGCCCCGGTGATGATTCCCACTGGACCGTCAGCAGCCAATCCGCATCATCCTTTGCTCCTTTTCCTCCTACGCGGTGGGCACGCATCCCGCCGCTCTCACTTGCTGACTGACCAGTCCTGCGGTGAAATCGTACCAAGCGGGTTCTGCGGCACCGCTCCATGCAGCTTGTTGCTGATCACTGAGATCTGCCAGTACGTCATCGGGATCCACAGCGACACGACCTGCTTTGCCGCGAAGTTCTCGTAGGGATAGATTGCACTCACTCCAGTGCCAAAGTGGCTAGCGCGGATCAACGCATCCATCGTCGAGTTGCTGTAGCCGCCCTCATTGGACGCAGCGCCAGTCCCGTACAGGCTGCCACCATCAGGGTACGCCTGTGGTCCATAAACCCAGAACGTCTCCTGAGCCATCTCCCACGAGCATGCCGGGGTGCTACGTGTCGACTTAGTGCACGGGTGAGCATCAGACAGAATCGTGCCGATCGGCTCGGCGGTTATGCCGAGGTCGATCCCGGCCTTGGAGAAAGACGACTTGATCGCCGACATTTCCTCGGTAATCTGGGTGTAGCCAGTCGGATACAGCGCGGAGAGCTGCAGCTTCTGGCCCGTTGAGATCCCGGCCCCGCACGCTGATCCGGAGCTGCACACGTCGACACCGCCGGGGCCCGACTTCCACCCGTGAGCATGTAGCAGCGCGATGGCCTTTGATGGATCGTACGGATACGGATTGTGAGACTCCGCGCTGCTGATGAAGCTTGTCGTCGGGTCCGTCGGAACCGGACCATACGATGGCCACGCATAGCCTTTGTAGATTGCGCTGTCGATCGCCGGCTGGTCCACCAGCATCTGCATGGCCTGCCGGAAGTACTGCTGCTTGATGATCGGTCCTACGGTCGGATTGGTGTAGTTCAGCTCAAGAAATGCCGAGCCCCACAGGGTCCACGGCACGACCGTATAGCCGTGAGACTTGAAGTAGGACACCTGATTGCTGTCCTGAGGCGGAAGATAGCCATACTCGACGGCGCCCGACCGCAGTGCATCGAACTCAGAGGTGTCAGACGTGAACGGCAGCTCGGTCACCGTCTGCAGCTTCGGCTTGTCAGGGCCGGAATAGCTCGTATTGCGCTTCAACGTCAACGTCCCGTCCACGCTGATCTTGTCAAGCTTCCACGCTCCGTCAACGACCTGCCACAGCGGGCTCGTGTTATACGCTGAGACATCGGATGACTGCTTGTTGATGTACCTCCAGACGGCATGTGCCCCGCTGGTCGTTAGATCGTAGTTGCCGATCGGAGAGGTCGCCGAGGTACGATCCCACACGTGTTGCGGTATCGGAGTGATCTCACTCAGCGCCGTGAACGTAAACCACGTCGGGTTGTATGCAGCGGCGAGGTGCATCGTGAACTTTGTCGGAGATACGTAGTCCACGGATGTCACGTCGTCGGGAAAGTCGCCTGGGACATATTGGCCGTAGTCAGTCTTGTTCGCGCGCAGAAGATTGATCCAGAACTCGATGTCCCGCGTCGTCACCGGCTTGCCGTCGGACCATTTGTAGGGCTTGAGGGTGATGGTCACCTCTCGGTTCCCATCGGAGAAGACGGGCGCATAAGCCATGCTCTGCGAGAGGTTCAGCGTTGGATCGAGGCCGTTCCCGAAGAAGTAGAGCGGTGGATAAAGCAGGTTCTCGAACTGGTTCGTGTTGTTGAGGATCCAGTCGCTTGGGGTGAACATCGGAAAGACGTAGTTTGGGATGGTGGCCGGCGGCTCGGCGAACGTAGCCGTCGACGCGCTCGTGGAGCTCGTGGAGCTCGATGAGCCGCAGCCGGCGCTGCCCAGCGCCAGCAGCCCTGCGGCCACCGTCCCAGCCAGGATGCGGCGAATCCCTGCTCGCTGCGGCTGATTGCCGTGCATCACGAAATTTCTCCGCGGGCGTTCCCTCATCGGTTGCTCCTTCCCTCCGCCGGTAGCTGGTAGACCGGTCGGCCAATTACGATACGGAGTCATGACATCCATGTCAATGGCGATTCCTTGCCTAACGCAACTCCAATCTTGGTACCCCTGATCGGAAGGGCGATGAGAAGCTGATGCCGCGCTCTTGCTACGAGCTTTGGTATGGACGCGATGCCGCGCCAAGCCCGCTCACGCACCTGCAGGCTGGACCGGTGGAGGCATGGCTGGACGAAGGCGATCTGCGATACGTCGAGGTCGACGGCATTGAGGTGATCCGCCGTCTGCACGTCGCTGTCCGCGATCCCGGGTGGGGAACTGCGGCGACTGAGCTGTCCGCCCTCGACATCGACGCCCAGCTGGATCGATTCCGGGTGCGGTTCGTGACGAGGCACTACGACGAGCGAATCGACTTCCGCTGGCGGGGCCTGATCGAGGGTCGGCAGGATGGCTCGCTCTGCTATGAGGTGCAGGGGGAGGCATTGAGGTCGTTCGCCTACGCGAACATCGGGTTGTGCGTGCTGCTTCCGTTCTCGACCGCCGCCGGACGTCCGTTTCGCGCGAGGACCGCCGGGGGGTCGATCATGGGAGTCTTGCCGGCGACGATCGCACCGCAGGTGATCGTCGCCGGGAGATATAGGCCAGTTGTGCCTCCAGCGTGTGCGCTCGAGCTAGACGCCAGCGCCGGGCTAACCGTTGCGTTCGCGTACTCGGGTGACACATTCGCAACAGAGGATCAGCGAAACTGGACGGACGCCTCGTTCAAGACGTATCCCAGCACCACGCCCCAGCCGCCCAGCAAGCAGCTCGCGATGCGCAGGAGCCAGAGCATCACCCAGCGCGTCACGATGACGCCTTACTTCCACGGACCACGACCGTGCCGCTCTCTACCCAGGCTTCGCTCCCGTCCCCATGGCGGCGGCGTCGCCTTCATGCTTGGCACCGAGCCGGGCCCACCGTTGCCCGCGGTCGGCCTTGGCTGCCCGACAGCGGAGGACGCTCGCCCCACCGGCCGTGAGCTCGAGCGGCTGCGACAGCTGCGCCTGTCCCACATTCGCGTCGACGTGGACCTCACCAGGCCGGGCGCGTTGCTAGCGCTCGCTCGTGCCGGTCAGACCGCTCGCGACGTCGCGTGTTCGCTTGAGCTGGCGCTGTGCCTCGATGACCGTGCGTCAGCCGAGCTCGCCGAGCTCGCGGAGCAGCTGCGTGCCTCGCCGGCGTCGATCGCTCGCGTGCTCGTGTTCCACAGATCCGAGCGGGCGACAGCGAATCACTGGGTGGGACTTGCACGGAGCAGCTTGGGATCGGCGCTGCCCGGAGTGCCATTCCTCGGCGGCACCGACATCTACTTCGCGGACCTGAACCGTTCGCGTCCGCCGGTAGATGACGTGGATGGAGTCGCGTATCCGATCACCCCGCAGGTGCACGCGTTCGATGAGCGATCACTGGTCGAGACGATCGCGGGCCAGGCAGAGACGGTTCGTACGGCTCACACCTTCTGTGGCGGGCGTCCGTTGGTGATCAGTCCCGTGACGCTACGTCCACGTCGGACGCCGGAGGGGGTCCCCCATCCGGCCCCGGCCGCGCTGGATGCTCGGGGGCTTCCGTCGACAGTCGACGCACGTCAGCCGACCCTGTTCGGTGCTGGTTGGACGCTTGCCACGCTGGCCGTGTTGACGCGTTGCGAGGTGCAGAGCACGACCCTGTACGAAACGATCGGCTGGCGCGGAGTGATGGAATCCGAGCGGCCACCGGCGCGCCCGGCGGCATTTACCGCACGTGCCGGCGAGACCTTCCCTGTCTACCACGTACTCGCGGACATCGGCGAGCTGCGCGACGGCGTCGGGCTACCTGTGTGCTCCCAGCTGCCGGAAGCATTAGACGGTCTGGCCATGCGCCGCGATTCCGGCCAGAGCGTACTGGTCGCGAATCTGACTGAGCAGCCATTGCGCGCGACGATCGGCTCGCTCACCGGGAAGCGAGCTCGGGTCCGCATGCTCTCGCATACCAACGCCGAATCGGCGATGCGAGATCCCGGTTGCCACAGGTCCGCCGATTGGCGGGCCGCCACCGTGTCGAACGGGATGCTCGAGCTTGGGCTCACCCCGTTTGCATATGCCCGCATCGACGTCGAGGCTGATTAGCTCAACGTCGGAATCGCGAGATCCTTGACGCCGAGTCGCGATGCGCGCACTTCCATCCCGGATCGAGCGAGCAGTTCGAGACCGAGGCGTGCCCTGCGCACGCGCTCACGCGAGAGCGCCACCGCTGTCGGCTGGAGATGGCTCCCGGAGGGGTATATGTCGGGAGCGTTGCGCAGCCCGAACTTGAGATACACCGGCGCGGCGACGCGGATCAGCTCGGGGATCATTTGTAACCGCACGAAGCCTCCAACGCTGTCGGGGGACTCGACGTAGATGTCGAGTGGGATAGTCGTGATGGCCCGGACTGCGGCGATCTGGGCCAGCGACAGGTCGACTGGGAGGTTTATCGTCGAGGCGCCAAGCCCGACGAGCACACGCACGGCCGCCGGGTTCGCCGCCGGGAGCATCACTGAGATCTTCGCCTGCATCTCGGCGGGCAGGACCCCGGCGGCGCGCATCTCGGCGAATACCGACAGCACTCCGAGATCGGCGATGAGCACACTCCGAAACCCATGGGAGGCGGCGCGTACGATGTCTTCGAGCTGCTGCACAAGCTGCTCTTGGCCGCGCGCCACATGCGCAAACGTGGCACCGGACGTCGAGAGCGCCGTCGCGGAGGTATCCCACGCAGCGCCCGGGCGCGCAAACAAGCTCACTTCCATGCCGGATGCGTTGGCCAACCGGGCCATGCTGTCAAGCTCGCGGTCGGTCATCATGAACACGCCGCTGCCCTGGGATACCCGATGGATCGGGACCTCTAGCCGGTCAGCCTCCTCGATCACCGCCTGGAGACACGCGGGGCCCTCGGTGCTCGGGATCTCGAGGCGGTACTGCGCACCGTCCGGGAACCTATGTGGCGAACTCGGGAGCTCC
>JASHQV010000494.1 GCA_030038955.1 Solirubrobacteraceae bacterium | reverse complement strand
TCACCGACGCCGCCATCGGCGCAGGCGTCCACGGAGGCGTCCGCGCGCTCCGCCGAGATGACAGCTCCACGCGACGCCTGAGACGGTGACTTCGTGGCCGGTGGCTTGCGGGCCACCGGCCACGGCTCTCGCGGACGCTCGAGTGCGCCCGTCAGACCCCCAGAAGGTGCCGGGGCTGCCTGACGTGGCCGACGGCGCGGTCGCCGCTCAGCCGCTCGCGGGATTCGGCCCGACGGCGGCGGTCGCCGCTCAGCCACCCGCGGGATTCGGCCCGACGGCGCGGTCGACGTCGCCCTGCGGAAGCTGATAGCCACCGGCGGCGCCGTCGCCCTCATCTTCCGAGTCGGGGTCGGCTCCGTGCTCGAGCGCCTCGATCCGATGCGCGAGACCCTTGATCGCGTCGGCGATCGGATCGGGCAGCCGCACCCAGTCGGCGTCTGGTCCCTCTAGCCGGCGCCCCTCCACCCGCACCGGGTGACCCGGGTTGCCGACGACCGTGCAGTTCGGCAGAACGTCGTGGATCACGACCGTGTTCGCGCCGATCTTGGAGCCGTGACCGACCCGGATCGGGCCAAGCAGCTTCGCCCCCGAGCCGATCGTGACGTTGTCCTCGACGGTCGGGTGACGCTTGCCGGTGGCGAAGCCGGTGCCTCCCAGCGTGACCCCCTGGTAGATCGTGACGTTGTCCCCCACCTCGGCCGTCTCGCCGATCACCACGCCCATCCCGTGGTCGATGAACAGCCCCGCTCCGATCGCCGCCGCCGGATGGATCTCGATCCCGGTCAGCGAGCGGCAGATCGCCGCCACCAGTCGCGGCAGCAGCGGCACCCGGGCGCGGTACAGCGCGCCCGCCAGCCGGTGCGCGAGCAGCGCCTGCACGCCCGGCCAGGTGATCAGGATCTCGAGCCAGCCGACGCCGGCGGCGGCGGGATCCCGGGTGCGGGCGGCGGCGACGTCACGCCGGATCTCCGCGACGGTGCGGGCGATCACGCCTCGAGTGGGCACACCTGGAAGCGTACCGAGGAGGCTCGCGCGCTCAGGGAGCGAACCAGCTGAGTGACACGTAGCGCTCGCCGGAGTCGGGCAGCACCGTCGCGATCCGGGTCCCGGCGAGCTCGGGACGAGCGCCGAGCTGCAGCGCCGCCGACACCGCCGCGCCGCAGGAGATGCCGCCCAGGACCCCTTCGCGCCGCGCCAGTGCATGGGCGCAGGCGATCGCGTCGTCGTCTGAGACCGCGACGACCTCGTCGATCACCTCCGGGTTCAGGACCGCCGGGATGAAGCCCGCACCGATCCCCTGGATCCGGTGCGGCCCCGGCGGTCCGCCCGACAGCACGGCCGAGCCCTTGGGCTCGACCGCGACGATCCGGCAGTCCGGATTGCGCGCCTTTAGGAACTCCCCGACTCCCGTGATCGTGCCGCCCGTGCCAACTCCCGCGACGAACACGTCGATCCGCCCGTCGAGCGCATCCCACAGCTCCGGGCCGGTGGTGGTCCGGTGGATCGCTGGATTCGCCGGGTTGGAGAACTGATCGGGGAGGAACACGTCGTCGCGGCTGGCGAGCTGACGGGCGGCGTCGACCGCCTCGTTCATCCCGCCCAGCGACTCCGTGATCTTGAAGCGAGCCCCGTACAGCGCCAACAGGCGCTCGCGCTCCCGGCTCATTCCCTGGGGCAGCGTCAGCACCAGGTCGTATCCGCGGGCGGCACACACGAACGCCAGCGCGATCCCGGTGTTGCCGCTGGTCGCCTCGACGATCGTCGTGCGCCCGGGCTCGATCAGCCCATCGTGCTCGGCGGCGTCGAGCATCGCCACGCCGATCCGGTCCTTGACGCTGCCGCCGGGGTTCAGCGCCTCGAGCTTTCCGTAAAGCTCCACCGGCAACTCGGAAGTCAGCCGCGCCAGCTCCACGACCGGGGTTCGCCCAACCTGCTGGGCGATGTTGGTCGAGAGCTCGTGCACTGACGCAACCCTACCCGCCCGCGCGGGCGAGCGGGTGCAACGGCGGCGCCCCCGATGCGGAGCGCCACCTCCGTGCGGGCGCCTCGGCCCCGGGCGCGACGAACGCCTACAGGACAGATGCCGCCCGGGCAGAGCGGGAGCCTACAGAGCCGCCTCCCGCCCCGGCAGCGGCCGGAGCCTACACGACCGACGCCCGCCCGGGCAGCAGCGGGAACGACCGATCCACCCGCGAGGGCATCACGTAATTCGCTCGCCTCCTGACGTCGATGAAGGCGTTGATGCCGTTGTTGCGGGTGGCGGTGATCTGCTTGTTGATCAGGTGGGCGCCGGAGGCGTTCATCGCGTTGCGGGTGACGATCAGGTCCTGAATCGAGCGCTGCAGCGAGACGAAGTGCAGGCCCGCGTAGTCGTCGTCGGTGGTGTTGAAGTCGCGGCGCAGGATCAGCGGGCGGCCGTGCTTGCGGGCCTGGGCGGTCGCCTGCGAGTGTCCGACCATGCCGTAGTGCTCGATCGCCTTCACGATCGCCTTGGCGTCGGCGGTCGTGTCCGCCTTGTCCTCGGTGATCAGCTGCTCGCCGCCAGGCGTTGTCTCCGGCGAGAACATCAGCGCGATCCGGGTTTGCTCGGACAGCTTGCGGTACCAGTCGTCGAGCTGTTCGCGCATGTAGCTGACGTGCATCGTCGTGCCGTCCGCGAACGGACCGCGCTCGATCGTGACCGCATCCTCGCTCGCCTGGTTCTTCCTGAGCCCGGACTGAAAGCCCATGAACAGCGGCGATGTGGCGGGGACCGGGTTGCCCGCGGGAATGCCCTTGACGTTCTGGTGGGCGGCGGGGATGCCGGCGCCGGTGAAGCCGGTGCGGGTCGCCCGCCAGATCAGCGCCGGCCGCAGCGACAGCGAGCCGCCCACGCCGCGCAGCCTGTGGCCGAGAATCAGCGCGGCCACGATCTGCTCGAGCCGCTGCTCATCGTCGCTGGCGAGATGTATGCACAGGTCGTAGTTGTCGATCGCCGGATGCTCGAAGCTGGACAGCCGCTTCGCTCTCGGGATCGGCGAGGCGATTCCCAGCAGCCGGAAGTAGCTGGGCCCCCAGCTGACCGTGAACAGCAGCCCCTTGTGGCTCCAGCGGAAATGACGCTCGAGCGTTCGCAGCCGCGACTCGAGCAGCCGCGCATGAGCGGGCGTCGGCGTTCCGCGCACGTCGAAGAACAGCAGCCGGTCGAAGTGCGGCGCGAGCGGGTTGCCGTAAGCGTCCTTCGCGAGGTATTTGGTCCACGCATGCTGGCGGCGCGGCAGCCCGTGCGGCTGATGCCCGAGCGGCACGAGCGTCAGTCGGGGGTCGGCGCTGGCGCGGCGGGCGCCGATCCCCACCGCCAAGCCGCCGGCGGTCAGCGCTGACGACCCGATGAATCGCCGGCGTGTCAGTCCGCTGTGCTCAGCTGGCGGCTCCTCCCTCATCGTCAAGCCATGATAGGTTAGCTGCGGGATGTGCGGCGTCGCTCATCGGGAGAGGTGGTCAACGAAGGTGATCGCGCTGTTGCTGGCTGACGCCGTCGCCCTGGCGGTCGTCGTCGCCGTCCCCGGCGCTTCGGCGGCGCCGCGCAGCGTGGCGCACACCGCCAAGGCCAAGCCGACCGTGAAGATCGCCAGCTCGCTCATCGGCCCGCTGCTGGTCAACCACTCCGGGCGCACGGTGTACATGTTCACTCGTGACAAGCGGCGTCGGGACAAGTGCCGGAAGATCAAGGGCTGCGAGAAGGATTGGCCGGCGGTCACCACTCGCGGCAAGCCGGTCGCCGGCCCGGGCGTCGAGAAGTCCCTGCTGGGCACGATCCCTTATAAGGGCAAGCTCCGCGAGGTCACCTACGCGGGTTACCCGCTGCACACCTACCGGTTCGACACCGGCAAGGCTTCCGTGATCAACATCGGGATCGACCAATTCGGCGGCAGTTGGTACGCGCTGAACGCCAAGGGTGGGTTGATCAAGTAGTGCCACAGGGCTGGCCCCGTAGCACGCGTTCACCGACGAGGAGAGGGAGAGCGTTCATGCAAATGCGTCTGCTGAGGATTGCCGGCTTCGCGTCGGCCGTGACCTGCTCGATGCTCGCCTTGACAGTGCCGGCCCCGGCCGGCGCCAAGGTGCTGCGGGTCGGCACCTATGATCACATCAAGGGTCAGTACAAGACGATCCAGGCGGCGGTCGACCATGCGAGGCCCGGCGACTGGATCTTGGTTGCGCCCGGCGACTACAAGACGACCTCGAGCAAGGCCCCGGCGGGTGATCCCGACGCTCCGGCCGGAGTCCTGATCAAGACTCCCGACCTGACGATCCGCGGGATGAGCCGCCGCAAGGTCGTCGTCGACGGGACCAAGCCAGGATACGGTGAGTGCAGCAAGCGTCCGGCCGCGCAGAACTACGGACCGAAGCGCGAGGGTCAGCGCGAGGGCCTCAACGGGATCCTCGTGTGGGAGGCGAACGACGTCAACATCGAGAACCTGACTGCCTGCAACTTCCTCGGCGGCAGCGGCGACACCGGCAACGAGATCTGGTGGGACGGCGACGCCGGCGGCGGCAAGATCCACGGCTGGGGCTTCCTCGCCACGTACCTGTCGGCGACCTCGACGTTCTACCGGAAGGAGTCGGACGCCGCCACCTACGGGCTGTTCTCCAGCGACTGGGACGGCGGCATCTTCGCCGATGACTACGCCAGCAACTTCAACGACGCCGGCTTCTACATCGGCGGTTGCGCACAGAAATGCACGCAGGTGATCAAGGACAGCCAGTCGCAGTACAACGCGCTTGGCTACTCCGGCACCAACTCCGGCGGCTCGATGCTGATCGAACACAACAAGTTCGATCACAACAAGGACGGATTCGACACCAACTCGCAGAACAACGACGACTGGCCATCCCCGCAGAACGGAGCGTGCCCGAGTGGGATCAGGCCGCCGGTCAAGGGTGCACCGACCTGCTGGGTGCTCTATAAGAACGAGATCTACGACAACAACGATCCGAACGTGCCGCAGGCTGGCTCGGCGGCCGCCGGTCCGGTCGGCACCGGGGCCTCGATCGAAGGCCGCAACGACACTGTCATGGACAACACGTTCACACGCGACGGAGCCTGGGGCGTCGTGTTCCAGCCCTACCCGGACACCGGCACCGCCCCCGCCGACGTGATCGCGGCCGGTGAGAACTGCGCCGGTGGCACGACGGACTTCCCGTTCTTCGACCTGACGATCAACTGCCTGTACGACGACTGGGGAAATCACCTGATCGGCAACACGTTCAAGGACGTCGGCTTCTTCGACAACGCGACCAACGGCGACTTCGCCGAATCGACGTTCGAGTCGGGCCACCCGATCAACTGCTACTCCGGCAACAAGCAGATCGGGGGGCCGGAGATGAGCTCGCCCGCGAACCTCGAGGAGACCAACGCCAAGTGCGGGCCGATTGCGAAGCAGGCCGACACCAACCTCCCGTTCGTGGGCGAAGCGCTGTGTGACACCAACGTGTTCGGGCCCGGCTATTGCTCTTCGAGCGACAAGTACCCGCGCCCGCAGAGGGTCGTGATGCACGCGCTGCCCAGGAAGCTCAAGTCGATGCCGAATCCTTGCAGCGGCGTGCCCAACAACCCGTGGTGCCCAGCGCGACACGCACGCCGCCAAGCGCAGGACTGATCAGCAGGACGTAGGACCGCGATCGCCGGCGCGCTGCGTAAGCGGTCCAAGTTTTCCCACATCACGGGTCCCAGCGCGATTAGGATGCCCGCTCCGGCCATCCATTCTGATCAGGAGACAGGATCTTGCTAGTAGATGTACGGCCCGCAGCCTGGATGCTGCGACATCGGCGCCTCGCGCCGATTGTCTTGGCCGCATTCACAGCCCTGCTAATGCTGGGCGTCCCGGCGGCGGCCTCGGCCGCACCGAAGGACGCGTTCGTCAGCGATGACGGCGCCTCCTCGGTTTTTCAGCTGACGATCAGCGCCGATCAGACGCTGTCCTTCAGTGGCAGCACGTCCTCGGGTTCCGGCCCGATGTACGAGGCTGTCACGCCCAATGGAAAGTTTCTGTACGTCGCCGATGACGGCATTGGCTTCGACGGGGACGGAACTACCTTGAGCCAGTACAGCATCGGCTCGACCGGAACCCTGACTCCGCTCTCACCTGCAACGGTCACCACAGGCCAGGGGCCAGCCCAGGTGGCGGTAAGCCCGGACGGCAAGAATGCCTACGTGGCGAGCTTCGAGGACGGCGTTACCGAGTACTCGATCGCCAGCAACGGGACGCTCACCTCGATCGGGACGCTCACATCCGGATTGGAGTTTCCGGAGGGCATCGCGGTGAGCCCAGACGGATCCAGCGTCTACGTTTCCGACGCGGAGGCCGACGCAATCTTCCAGTACGACCGGGGCAGCGACGGGCTGCTGACACCGAAGACCCCGGCCACAGTGCCGTACAGCGCCGGAGCCGCTGCTCAAATCGCAATGTCACCTAATGGGAAGTATCTGTACGCGTCCGGAGACGATGAAGGAGTTGACCAGTACACGGTGGGCAGCGGGGGGCTGCTGAGCCCGATGACGGTGCCGTTGGTCGCCACCGGAGGCGAAACCTGGGGCGTGATCGTCAGCCCAAACGGCCACAACGTGTACACCAGCGACTGCGGTGGCGGCGGCGATGTCTCCCAGTTCAGCGTGGGCAGCAACGGCGAGCTGACAGCGATGACGCCCGCCACCGTTTCCACGGACGGCTGCGGAGCGCCCTGGATGACGGCCAACGGTGCCAGCCTCTATGCGCCGGATCAGGCTCACTCTCTCTATCAGTTCACCGTCTCGGCGAGCGGCGCCCTGTCGCCGGCGTCCCCCGCGAGCGTGAGCGACCCAAGCGCCACGACCTTGTTGGCCGTGACGATCCCACCGGATCAGGGTCCGGTGGCGGAGTTCTCGGTCAAGGCCGGGAAGGCGGGGAAGGCGACGAAGTTCAACGCCTCGAGCTCCTCTGACGCCGACGGAACGGTGACGAGCTACCAGTGGAGCTTCGGAGACGGTCACACGCTGACCACGACCGCGGCGACGGTCTCGCATACCTACAAGAAGGTCGGCAAGTACGCGGTCACGCTGACCGTGACCGACGATTCCGGCTGCTCGACCACGCAAGTGTTCACCGGGCAGACTGCGTATTGCAATCCGACCCAGCCGACTACGAGTCACACCGTGAAGGTCGCCGCAGCCAAGCAGCGGCTGAAGCTGGCCGTCTCGCCCAAACGCGCGAAGGCGGGTCAATCGATCTGCTACGCGTTCACGACGACCTCGAAGGGGCGTCACGTCAAGAAGGTGTCGGTGAAGCTGGACGGACACACGACCCACACGTCCGGCGACGGCAAGGCGAAGCTGTGCCTGACGCTCAAGAAGGGCGTCTACAGCGCGCGGGCTTCCAAGAAGGGCTACGACCCGGCCAGCACACGGATCACGATCAGCGCCGCCGCGCCGGTGTTCACCGGGTAGTCTGGGCGCCCTCGCGGCGCAAGCGGCGTCCGGGGGCCTCGCCCTTGAGGGCGAGGCCCCCGGATCAGATGTGATACATGACCGCGCCGGCGGCGCGGGCCTCTGCCTCGGCTACGTCGGCGATCGTCGACTCGGCGAGGACCGCTCGCGCCGCCTCGGCAGCCTCGGCGAACACGCCCGTGGCGCCCTGGCCGAGCGGTCCGTCGAGCAGCTCGACCACCTCGAGCACCGCGATCTGGGCCGCCGGCCGGGCGAAGCTGTAGCCGCCCTTGACGCCACGCTGCGAGCGCAGCAGGCCGGCGCGGCGCAGCGTCGCGAACAGCTGCTCGAGGAACTGGACGGGGATGTTGCCGCGACGAGCAAGCTCAGCGATCGGCACCGGCCCGGCGCTGCCGCGTCGGTGCAGCTCGACCAGCGCCCGCACGGCGTAAGGCGACTTGCTGGTGATCGACAGCACGCCCCGATCGTATACGGCCACGTCGCCAGCGGCGGCGCCAGCGGCAGCGAAGCGCCGCCCGCGGTCGCGGCGGTCAGATCCAGCCGCGCTCGGTGGCGATCAGCACCGCCTGGGCGCGATCCATCGCCCCGAGCTTGCCGTACACGTTGTGCAGATGCGTGCGCACGGTGCTGGTGGACAGGCCGAGGTCGGTGGCGATCTGCTTGTACACCATCCCCTTGGCCAGCCGCCGCAGCACGTCCACCTCGCGGCTCGACATCGGTGACGGGTCGACCTGGCGCGGCCGGGAGCCGGCCGACGGCAGCGGCAGGTCGTACATGACCGTGCGCAGCTGCTCCGGCTCGAACTCGATCGTCTTCGCCACGTCGAGCATCTCCGCCGGCGTGATCGCATCGCCGAGGAAGTAGTGGGCGAGCATGTCGGCCAGCCGCACCAGCGCGCTCTCGCCCTCGCAGTCGCCGTTGTGGTGGGTCTCGATCACGTGCGCCACGGACTTCGGCAGCCCCCAGCGCCGCGCGAGGACGCCACCGACGAGGGCGTGATCGACGCCCAGCTCGCGCCGCTCGCACTGGAGGCGCTCCTCGGGCGTGCGCGCATCCCCGTGGATCTGCCGGGGATAGCCAGGGTAGGCGTGGACGAGCACGAGCTTGCCGATGTCGTGCAGCAGCGCCGTGACCATCAGCCGGTCGCGGAACTCGAAGCCGGTCTCGGTCGCCAGGCGATCGGCAGCGCGCTGGGTCGCGACTCCGTGCAGGCGGAAGCGCTCAGGGATCCCCTGCCAGACGCCGGTGCGCTCGAAGAAGTCGTAGGTGCGAGCGCGGCTGGCGATCGACAGGACGGTCGCGGGCGAAAGCACCTCCACACCGACCACCGCGCTGTCGACCCGTCCACGAGTGGGACCGTCGACCTGGTTGGCCAGGCGCAGCACCGCGATCGCGAGCGCAATGTCGCCTTCAACCGCGCCCACGACGTCGGCCGTAGACGGCTCGCCGTTCTCGAACAGCCGCACCACGCGGTTGCGCGACTCCGCCATCACCGGGAACGCCTCGAGCGCCTCGAACGCCGCCGTCAGGCGGCGACCGTGCCCCTCGTTGTGGTGGCGCTCACGACTGGCGTGGGGATCAGTCGGAATCAGGTGAGATGAAGCAGTCTGAAGCAGGTCAGTCATCCAAGCGGCGGGAGTTGGGTCATCCAGGCGGTGGGATCGGCGGCGGCTCAGCAGCCGAGCTCTGTACCTCGCTTATCGGCAAATGTTCGAGGCCGGTTTAGTCAGCCCCGCGGGCGAGTGCGCGGTCGATCAGCTCGAGCGTGCGCGTCCGTCCCAGCAGCGTAACGCTCTCGAAGATGCCTGGCGACACTGTCGTGCCGGCGATCGCCACCCGCACCGGCTGGAACACCTGGGCGGGGCGCAGCCCGCGCTGCTCCACCACACCGCGCAGCGCCCGCTCGACGTTCTCGCGGCTGAACTCCGGGAGCGCAGCCAGCGCCGCGCGCGCGGCGGCCAGGCTCTGCCGCCCCTCGGTGCTGCCCAGCACCTTCTCGAAGGCGGCGGGATCGTCAACCGGACCGTCGAACAGGAACCCGGCAAGCGGCCAGAAGTCCGCCAGCGTCTGGATCTTCTCGCGCGTGATCTCGACGGCGGCGTGCAGCCCGGTGCGACCGGTGAACTGCTCCAGCCGCCGGGTCAGCGCGTCGGCCGGAAGCTCCCGCAGGTGGCGGCCGTTGAGGTGGCGGAGCTTGCGCTCGTCGAATACCGCCGGGTTCTTCGACACCCGCTCGAGGCGGAAGCGCTCGGCCAGCTGCGGCAGCGTGAAGAACTCCTCGTCGGCGGCGAAGCCGGCGCCCAGCAGCGCGATGTAGTTGTCGACCGCCTCCGGAAGGTAGCCGGCATCCCGCAGCTCCTGCACGGACGCGGCGCCGTGGCGCTTCGACAGCTTCTTGCCGTCCGGGCCGTGTAGCAGCGGCAGATGCGCGTACCGCGGCGGCGCCACCGCGAGCGCCGCGAACACGAGCAGCTGCTTGGGAGTGTTGGACAGGTGGTCCTCGCCGCGGACCACGTGCGTGATGCGCGCGTCGAGATCGTCGACCGCGACCGCGAAGTTGTACACCGCCGAGCCGTCGGCTCGGGCAATCACCGGGTCATCGAGGCTCACGTTGGGAAACCTGGTCTTGCCGCGGATGATGTCGTCGACCACCGTGAACCCGTCGTCCGGGACGTGCAGGCGAACCGCGCCGCCAGACTCGGGCTCACCGCGGAAGCCGCGATCGGACCCGTGGCGCCGCTTGTAGGCACGCACGTCGTCGCTGGTCGCATTCGAGTGGTACGCGTGCCCGCCCGCCAGCAGCTGCTCCAGCGCCTCGCGATGACGCGCCGCGTTGTGCGTCTGGAAGATCGGTCCTTCGTCCCAATCGAGCCCGAGCCACTCGAGCGCCTCGAGAATCTGCTCGACGTTCTCCGAGGTGGAGCGCTCGCGGTCGGTATCTTCGATCCGCAGCACCAGCGCGCTTGCCTCGGAGTCGCCGTCGGCTCCTGGCCTGCGGGCCAGGAGCCAGTTGTAGAGCGCCGTCCGAGCACCGCCGATGTGCAGCGCCCCGGTCGGGGATGGAGCGAACCGAAGCCGCATGACCAAGCCATGCTAGTGAGACAGTCCGGATGCTGATCGGGGGCCACGTGTCCACGTCCGGCGGCCTGTTCAAGGCGGTCGAGCGCGGCACCGCGATCGGCGCCGACTGCATCCAGATCTTCAACCAGTCACCGCGCATGTGGCGACCGACCGCGTACGGTGACGACGATTTCGCGCGCTTCCGCGAGGCCCGCGAGGCAAGCTCGATCGAGGCCGTGCTGATCCACGCCGTGTACCTGCTCAACTGCGCCTCGGAGGACCGCGAGATCCGCGCCAAGTCGTTGACCTCGCTGATCCAGTCGCTGCGCGTCGGCGACGGGATCGGAGCGACGGGCGTGGTGCTGCACCCGGGCTCGGCGAAGGCCGGGGACGCGCGGGGCGCGATCGCGCGGGCCGGCGCGGTGATCGCGCAGGCGCTGGCGGAGTCGGACAGCTGCGCCCTGCACCTGGAGGACACCGCCGGCGCCGGCGGCACGCTGGGGCGCTCGTTCGATCAGCTCGCCGAGCTGATCGACGCGGCCGGCGGCGATCGCCGGCTCGGCCTGTGCCTCGACTCCTGCCACCTGCTCGCGTCCGGCTTCGAGATCCGGACGCCTGACGGCCTTCGCGACACGCTCCGCCAGTGTGACCAGATCGTCGGCCTCGATCGCCTGCACTCGCTGCACCTGAACGACTCGCTCACGCCGCTGGGCTCGGGCCGCGACCGTCACGCCGTTCCCGGCGAGGGCGAGATCGGCCGGGACGGACTCGCCGTGTTCCTGTCGGAGCCCCGCTTCGACGGGCTGCCGGTGGCGCTCGAGACGGGGCGGGACGGCGGCAGGGTGACGGTCGCGGACGTCGAGCTGGTCCGGGAGCTGCGCCGGCTAGGTCAGCAGCAACGGTGAGGATCGCCCGGCCGTCCGGGTAGGGTTCCCGGCAGTGAGCTCGCCCACCGACGAAGCCGACGCCCTGGTGATCTTCGGGATCAGCGGCGATCTCGCGAGGAAGATGACGTTTCGCTCGCTGTACCGGCTCGTCCGCCGCGAGCTGCTGGACAAGCCGATCGTCGGCGTCGCCTCGTCCGCCTGGAGCGAGCAGGAGCTGGTCGAGCACGCCAGGCAGGCGATCGTCGACAGCGGCGAGAAGCTCAGCACGAAAGTGTTCGATCGGTTCGCCTCGCTGCTCAGCTACCAGCAGGGCGACTTCGGCGCGCCCGAGCTGTACCGGACGCTGGCAGAGCGGCTCGAGCCCTACAGCAACCCGGTGTTCTACCTGGAGATCCCGCCGTCGCTGTTCGGCCAGGTGATCGCCGGGCTGTCCGATGCGAGACTGATCAGGCGTGGCGCGCAGCGCGTCGTCGTCGAGAAGCCGTTCGGGAGCGATCTCAGCTCGGCGCGGGCGCTGGCCGCCGAGCTGCACCGCTACGTCGACGAGGACCAGCTGTACCGGATCGACCATTTCCTCGGCAAGATGGGGCTGGACGAGATCCTGTACCTGCGCTTCGCAAACACGGTGCTCGAGCCGGTGTGGAACCGGAACTACGTCGGCTCCGTGCAGATCACGATGGCCGAGTCCGTCGACGTCGGCGACCGGGGAAGCTTCTACGACCCGGTGGGCGCGCTGCGCGACGTGGTCGTCAACCATCTCCTGCAGGTGCTCGCCGCGGTCGCGATGGAGCCGCCGGCCGCGAGCGACCCGCGCACGCTGAAGGACGCAAAGGTCGCGGTGTTCCGGTCGATGCCGGAGGCCGACCCGAAGCGCTACGTCCGCGGTCAATACGACGGCTACCTGAAAGTCGACGGGGTGGCGCCCGACTCCGACACCGAGACGTTCGCCGCGCTCCGCCTCGACGTGGACAACTGGCGCTGGTCAGGCGTGCCGTTCTTGATCCGCACGGGCAAGTGCCTGCCGACCAAGCAGACCGAGGTGCGGCTCGTGTTCAAGCATCCGCCCCGGCTCGGGTTCATCCCCGAGAGCAGTCGGCGTCCCGAGCCCAGCCAGATCGTCGTCGAGATCGATCCGAGCACCGGCATCCAGATGATCCTCGACGCGCGCCGCGCCCACAGTCGCGGCGCACGCGAGATCCACATGGGCATGCACTTCGCCGATGAGGGCGGCGAGGGCGACACCCCGTACGAGGTGCTGCTGTACGCGGCCCTGTGCGGCGACTCGTCGGCGTTCACGCGGCAGGACGGGATCGAGGAGAGCTGGAGGATCGTGCAGCCGCTGCTCGACGCGCCGCCGCCGGTGCGCCCGTACGCTCAGGGATCCTGGGGCCCCGAGGAGGCCGATCGGCTGCCCTCGGGGCTGGGCGGCTGGCGCGGTCCCTGGCTCGACTGAGCGGTCGCGCCCGACCTCGGCCGGGGCTGGCCGAGCAGCCGCCTACCCCAGCAGCCCACCGCCGCCCACCGGATGGGGTGATGCAGGTGACGCGGCGGATCGCCGCGTCACCTGCATCACCCCCGCTCAGACGGACCTTCCTCGGGGTCGGCTGGGTCCGCGAGCGACCGCTGCGCCCGCCGGCGCGCGTGGTAGTAGGCGCTGCCGCCGGTCAGCAGTGCGAACGCGATCACCACCACGCCGATGATCCGCACCGCCGACGACGGGCCGAACGCGATCAGCCCGATGCCGACGATCAGCTGGGCGCAGGCGACGAACAGCGTGAACGGGAGCTCGGTGTCCTCGTCGTCCCACATCTCATAAAGCTAAGGGGTCGTGTCCTGACCCGACCCCTCCCGGTAGGCCGCGGGGTGAGCCGAGAGAGCCGGCCCTGTTGCGTTCACGATGCGGGGATCGTGGGCGTGGCGAACATCAACGGTGTGCTCGACGGACATGTGGCGCTTGAGATCGAGTACGTCGACAGGCTCTACTTGAACGCGTATCCGCCAGGTCTCTGAGGTGCGGATGGCCGAGCGCGGTGAAGATACCAGGAAGACCGCTGTCCTGGCGCTGCCAGTGAGGCAGCTCGCCAGCAGCCCAGGAGACGGCCACTCAGTCCCCTACTTGCGCCTGCCCGTCGGCGCGACGTAGATCAGCTGTCCGTCGTTGAGGCGGTATACAGACCCAACTCGAACGCCGTGTCCAACGACGCGCTGATTTGACTTCAGATGGAGTGGGTGGGTGGTCTGCCTCTTTTGGGCGGTGATCGCGTTTGGCTGGGGTGGGCTCTGGTGGTGAATCAGGTTGCTGGTGAGATGCAGCGAGGACAGTGCAGCGAGCAGGAACGCGACCGCAAGCACGATCCCGAGGTCGAACATGTTCACGAGTCCGTCTAGCGGATCGCCAGCGCGCTCTTCACGTGAGCGAGCGCGTGAGCTCGTGTGGACGCTCATCTCTCCTCACTCGGGATCGGGGACGAGGCCAGCTGCGGGACTGGCGGCGGCTCGGTGCTGCTCTGGTCGTGGGATCCCGGCGAAATCGCCGCACGCCAGCCGGAGGGTGCCGTCGGCGCTGCCGGTGCCGTCGGCGCTGCCAATACCGAGGAGATGTACTGAACGTCGGAGTAATCCTGTCCGTATAGCCGATCGCGGACCAAAGAGATCGCGAACGCCAGCGCGCCGATCATCAGGCCGGTGACGGTTACACTGAACGCCACTTGTAGGTTGTCTGAGAGGGTCTTGACGTCTCCCCGTGCCAAGCCCGCCAGCGCCGGCGACAACGGGATCAGCGTTCCCATCAGGCCGAGCGCTGGACCGAAGCGCACCAGGATTCGGGTCCGCTCCAGCGCGCGTATTTGTCGGTATTCGTAGTCCGCGAGGCGCTTGGCGATCCGCTCATCGGCATCCGGCTGACCGATCTGCATCACGATCGACTCGAGCACCGACGCCATCTCCGGCGTCACCGCGACTCTGTCGATCAGCGCGATCGCCCCCGACGTGTCTCCGGACGTCAGCGCCGCCTTGATCATCGGCAGTGTCTCCTCGACTCTTCGCAGCGACCGGCGCCGGCGCCCGAACACCTCCGCGAGCAGCCGCCCGATCTCTACCAGCACCCACGCCAACGCGATCACGGCGAGTATCAACACTGGGTACTTCAGTGCCCGAGCGATGTGCGAGAGCAGATGCTCGACCCCCATCACATGCTCCGCTGCGCGACCGCCAGATTGCTTGCGTGGAGAGTCACGAGCCCTTAGTGAGTGCCGGTCAGCGGTTGCAAGAGCCTTCTCCGTAGGCCTCTCGATTCGAGCAGCATTCCGGTGCTCAGCGTCGTCAACACGCCAAGCACTATCCAGAAGCCCTCACCAAGGTGGGGCCCGTGATGCGTGGTGACGTGCCGTCTGGCCACGTGCCCGGCCTCGGCTGCGCTGTGCACGCCAAGCGCAGAGGTGTTCGCCGAGCTTTCGGCACCCGCCACCCCAGGGCTCGTGATCGCGATTCCGGACAGCAGCGGCCCGCTGAGGCGCCTCGGCGGCGACTTCCGCCGCCGCTTGGTCACCGTCGTCGTCGACTTCCGAGTGGCAGTGGTGGAGCCGGACTTGCCGGCAGCGGACGTGCCGGTAGTCGAGCCTTTGGCGTCCGACTCGCTCCCGGATGAACGCCTGTGACGGTTGGTGCCGTCGTCGTGCCTGCGCGCGGCGCTCTGCTTCGGTGGACCGACGCTGATCGGGAGCTGGTTCGAGACGCCGATCGATGATCCGGTCGGGTCTCCTTCGACTACCAGGTAGACGCGGAAGCTGCCTCGCAAGGGGAAAGGCGCCCGATAGGTCTTGCCGCCCTGGACGAGGTCGCCGTTGGTGCCCACGATAAACCAGTCGTATTGAAGCTTCCCGGTGGCCGGGCTGACATGTGCGGTAAAGGTCGCGATGCTGTTTTCCGGGATCGTTTGCTTTGCGGTCGTGATGCTGACCGTGAGCTCTTCCCCGGTGAAGAGCGCAACCTGATCTATCTCACTGACGTAGTCATCCGGGTTCTCGTCGGCGAAGTCGACGCTGTCCTGCTTGTCGGTCCAGAACACCGGAGCGTGCGTCGTCGTCTTCGGATCGCTCATCGCCTCTGCCTCCGTGAGCAGTGTCGTACCGGTATCTGCCGGAACCTCGACCAGTGAAAAGCGACTCGAGGAAACGCCCGTATGGTGTTCCCAGGAGGTGAGGAAGCTCTCCAGCGAATAGCCAGAGGCCACGTCGACCGTACGCTCGCTGCCGCCCGGAGGGGTGATCTCGTAGCTCTTTCCGACGATGTCTGGAGAGCTCAAAGTCGGCGTCCACTGGTCGCTGCCGTCAGCGAATCCGATCTGGAGCCCGGGCTGCTGGCTCTCGCTTGCGCGTGCTTCGGGAAGCTGCGCGGAGATGCTCACGAGCAGCGCGATCACGAGCCCGTACGCGAGCAGCCAAGATCGACGTGTGCCGCTCATCGGGCCGGCACGCGGTCGTTTGTCACTAGTTCTCCCACGGACCCTCACTCCAGCACCTCTCCGCGATCCTCCCCTGCACGTCATCTGGCGGCGGCTGGCTCGGGCGTCGGGGACTGCGTCCACGTCGACACAGCGTCCGCGTCGGTCTGGACCAGGCAGGGGCTCCCGACAGCCAATGCCGGCAGATCGAGCATCCGCGCACGGATCTCAGTTCCATTAGTCAAGCGCACTACCACCTCGACGCTGCGGCCCAGGTCGATGATGTCGGTCACCTTGCCTTCGCCGATGTTCACGGCCGAGCCGTTGCCGCTGATCGTGGGATGAATCCTCAGCGCCTCGGGCGGCACGTGCCACAGCACCGGCCCGCCACCCGGCGCTCTGGCCGACGGCGCCGTCGGCACTAGCGCCGGGATATCGCCGGGTGGGTGACAGTCAAAGAGGTTGTCGATGCCGAGCAGACGGCCGATCTGGACCGTCGCCGGCCGCTGGTAGACCTCGCGACAGCTCCCGGCCTGAAGCACGTGGCCATCGTTGAGGACGATGATCTCGTCGGCGAGCATCGCGGCCTCCTCGGGGTCGTGGGTGACCAGCACCGTCGACAGATTCACATCGTTCTGCAGGCGTCGCAGTTGACGCCGCAGCTCGGCGCGAACCGGGGCGTCCAAGGCTGAGAAGGGCTCATCCAGCAGTACGACCCCGGGATCCACGGCCAGCGCTCTGGCAAGGCTGACGCGCTGCCGCTGGCCCCCGGACAGCTCTTCTGGCAGGCGGTCGTAGAGGCCGTCGAGTCCGAGCGTCTGCAGCCACCAGGCTGCGCGTTCTCGATCCGCGTGCACGCCGAAGGTCGCCTGCTGCCAGACCGTACGACCGGGCAGCAGACCGAAGCCCTGCGGCACGTAGCCGATCCGCCGCTTCTCCGTTGCGATGCGCGTCATGTCAGCGTCGTCATAGGTGACGGTGCCTGCACTGCGGCCAAGCAGTCCGGCCACCGCCCGCAGCGTCACCGACTTGCCCGAGCCCGACGGTCCGACGATCGCCAGGCGGTGACCACGAGCCGGGTGAGCCACCTGCAGGCGGAAGCTCCCGACCTTGGCGCTGATATCGAAGCCAACCGAGATCGGCGTCGTCGACATTGGACCGACCGGGGTCGGCTTGCGTCCGCGCCTGAGGCGCGGTGGTCGTGGCAGGCGCCCGATAGTGATCGCCAGCACCGCGATCCCGAAGGCGATCAGCGTCGGCGCCTCGGCCTGCGACAGCGGTGCCGAAGAGAACAGGTTGTCGACGTACACCGGCAGGCTGTAAGGGTGGTAGGCGATGATCACGATCGTGCCGTACTCCCCAAAGGCTCGCAGCCACATCAAGATGGCCCCTGTCCGCAGGCCATCGCTCGCGGCCGGTACGTCAACGCGGAGGAAGCGAGCCAGCGGGCCGTGGCCGAGCGTGGCGGCAACGTCGCCCAGAGCTGGGTCGACGGCGCTGAAGGCGCTACGCGCCACCACCACGAGGAACGGTGAGGCAACGAACAACTGGGCGATGACGACTCCGTACATCGTCTCGGTCAGCCGCTGTCCTGAGATCCTGCCGAGGAATGTGTACGGACCGATGATGTAGATCAGCAGGATGCCACTGATCAGTGGCGGCACGGCGAGCGGAAGCTGGACGATCACGCCGACCACGGATGAGAGCCATCCCCGACCGTGAGCCAGGATGTAGGCCAACGGCACCGCCGTCACCATGGCGATCAGCACGGCGATCGTCGCGCCCTCGACCGATACGCGCACCGCGGACCAGAGCCCAGTTCCGTTCCAGCCTTCGTTGGTGCCCGTGATCACCCGGACGATGAACGCAACGACCGGGTAACCGAGGTAGAGGATCAGCAGAGCGCCGAGCCAGATGAACGGGCGCGGCGCCCTGCGAGCCCTCATTTCTACTTCTTGAACAGGTGCTTCAAAGCCTTCGGTACGCCAGAACCGGTCACCTTGGGTGGTGAGACGATCCCGAAATGATCCTTCCTCAACTCAGCCTTGCCGGTCTTGCCGAGCAGGAACTCGATGAATGCGTCAGCCGCGGCCGTGTGATGAGACCCCTTCAGCAGCGTGATCGTGTAGTCACCCTTGAGGTCGGTGCCGGTGAGGTGCACGAACGGGCTGCCCTGCGAGTTGGCGTCGGCCTCATACATGAACGCGCCGTCGAGCTGTCCGCTCAGGATACCCGCTTCCTCGGTGTCCTCCGGATACTCGTCGGAGGTCTCGGTGGCGAGCTTCCTCAGCGCCTTCGCATACTTGGGGTGCTCCTTGGCCGCCTTCAGAAGGTCAGCCTTGGCGAGCACGCCGCCGGGATCCTCGGCAGGGTCCGTCCGTCCCAGCAGGAAGCCACTCTTGGTGATCACCTGGTACCACGGCTCCGTCTTCAGATCGTGGGCGAACCGGCTCTTGGGGTAGTACCCAAGCACTTCAGGGGAGTTCGCGAAGGCTGCGTACCACTTCACCCAGCTGCCGTTGCTGGCGCCCATCAGGAGCTTGTCATCGGCAGGTGACGCACTGATGAAGACATCCTCGGCGTAGATCCGGTTCTTGATATCGGCAGCGTCGGTTCCCGATCCGCCTGTGATAAGCGAGACCGTGTAGCCGGTTGCCCTGTGGAAGGCGCTGTCGACCTTCTTGCTGAGGACGGTGTCGAGCGACCCGGCGGCGATCACCTCCACGGGACCGCTGTGCTTGGTGGCCGCCCTCGCCTTCGGGGTCGCCGCAGTCGCCGACGAGCCAGCGCACAGCGCCACCGCCAGCGCGGCGGCGAGAGCTGCTCCGGGTGGAATCACCATGAGTCTGCGCGGCCCGTGGGTCACGCGACTTGCATATGTATTAAATAGGTGCATTCCGCCAATCTAACGCAGATCGAAGTTGTCTGCACGAGACCCTAAGTGATCACTTATCGCAGCCGGTCAGTGGCGGCCGCGACGCTTAGATTGGCCGGAGCTGCTCGAGCGTTTGAGTCCCCGCCGCCCGGCTGAGATAGGCCCTGAGAGCGCCTCTCAAGATGAGCGCGCGCCGGATGCGTCCGATGACCGGCGCTGGCTCACCACCTGCGGTCTTGCAGGTATTTCAATACCTGCTGCGACCACAGGCGGCGCCCAGCTTGGTCCTGGAACGCCTCGATCGCACGTCATTTTGTTCCACGCTCTAAGCTGGGCTGACTCTGGGATGTGCCGACAGGTGCGGCTTATCTGGCCTCCATTTTGTTGGCACCGTAGACGATGTCCGCGGGGATGCGTCCTTGGGTGAGTCTGCCGTGGTGGACGCGGTCGTGGTTGTAGTAGCTGATGTAGGTGTTC
>JASHQV010000493.1 GCA_030038955.1 Solirubrobacteraceae bacterium | reverse complement strand
GGTAACCACTGGTCACGCCCTTCGCGAACACGATCATCGCTGGCTCGACGTTCCAGCGCTCGATCCCGAACCACGTGCCGAGGCGACCGAACGCGCAGATCACCGCGTCCACCACCAGCAGCACTCCGGTTCGCTCGCACAGCTCGGCAACACCCTCGACGTAGCCTGGGCTGGGAGGGTGCACGCCGCCGGCGCCGATGACCGGCTCCATGAACACAGCTGCCACTCGGTGCGGGCCAACGCGCGCGAACGTCTGCTCCATCTCCTCGAGCGAGTCGTGGCGCACGTGGATCGTCTCGCCCAGCGTGCCGAAGCCCTCGCGGTTGCGGGCGATACCGCCGAGCGCCGTCCCGAGGCCGTGCGTGCCGTGGTAGCTGGCGGTGCGGCTGACGAGCAGAGTCCGATCCGGCTCGCCCAATTCCCACCAGTAGCGCCGAGCGAGCTTGCCAGCGGTGTCGATCCCGTCGCTTCCGCCGGAGCCGAGGAAGACCTTCGCCGGCATGGGCGCCCGCTCGGCAAGCCGCTGGGTGAGCTCGAGCGCGGGGCGGCTGGCCAGATCAAAGAACGTCGAATAGGCCTCGAGGCGCTCCATCTGAGCGGCAACCGCGGCGCGGATCTCGGGTCTGCCGTGCCCGATGTTCGCATACCACAGGCCGGCGGTTGCGTCCAGGTAGCGCTTCCCATCTACGTCCCATACCCAGACGTCCTCTCCGCGTTCCAGCACGAGCTCGGCGTGACGGACCGAACCCATGTCGGCGTACGGATGCCAATACCTCGTAGCTAGATCCACTGCATCATTCCCGTGCTGGGGCCATGCGCGAAGACCGATGCCGTCCGAGCATGTACATCACTCATCTCAGCATTTCCGCGAGCAGCTGCCGCACATCTGCGTCCTCGTCGAAGCGGTCGAAGCTGAACTGCAATGGGAACAGCGGATAGCTTGCGAGTAGGTCTGCTACCTCGGATCTGATCACGCGGGCTTCAGCCGTGCCGCGCACAGCCCGAGCCAGCATGCCGCCAAGCTCAGCGAATTCGCCCTCGCCCAGCCCTCGTCGAGTCAAGGCCTGCGTTCCCAGACGGAGGCCGAAGGCACCGCCGGTTCCCGGGATGACGACAGAGTTGCTGCGGATCCCACACAGCGGGAGCCGCTCGTTGGCCAGCCAGTGAGAGACGTCGGCAGCCCCGATCACAACGTGAACCTGATGGTTGCACGTTCCCCCGTACTCCATCCCGGCCACGGCCAGGTCGGCATCGTCGAGTGTTCGCGCGAGTGTTCGCGCATTGGCAATCGTCTGCTCGGCGTACTCGCGGCCATAGGTCGCGAGCTCCTGGAGCGCCAGCACGAGCCCCGGGAGACACTCCGGGTGACTGTTGGACTGGAGCTTTGGGCAGACGGTCTGCCATACCTTCTCCGCCAGCGGGTGGTCACGGTCGGCGAATGCGATCACGCCCTTGTTCGGCCCCGGCATCGTCTTGTGGGTCGTGAACGTGAGGATGTGCGCCCCCTGCTGCAACGGTTGTGGCATCACGCCGCCTGCGATCAGCCCAGCCGTGTGACTGACATCGACCGCGATCGTGACGTGCTGCGGCAGGGTGGCCGCGAGCTCGTCGATGGGCTGGGGCCGGCGGGTATGCGATGGCTGGATCAACGCCAGCTGGATGTGAGAGTTGCGCTCGATCAGCTCGATGGTTCGGTCAACGTCGATCAAATCGCCGAGCATCGGGAATGTGAACGTCTGGATCCCCAGCCGCTGAGCCAGCTCACCGGTACCGAAGTGTCCACCATCCGCATGAGCCATCTCGACGAGGCCGTCTCCCCGGCGACACGCAGCCATCATCACCGCCTGCTCGCACACCGATCCTCCGTTCGGTCGCCAGTCGGCGATGCTCGCCCCAAACAACTGCCGCATCTGCTCGAGAAACCTCCGCTGCAGAGCGGGGAAGGCTCCAGATCGCGGGAACGTCCATTCTCCTGGCGCAGCGTGATTGGGCGGATCGAAGTAGTAGTGCTCACCGCCGAAGATCGCTGCCGCGGCGCGAACCACCAGGCTGACGTAGTTCTCGCTGGCAGTCAGCGTCGCCATGCTCCGGTGGTACCTCCGATCATGAGAGAACAGCTGTCGCAGCCAGAGGAGGAGCTCGTCGGCCTGAGCTGCCGCCCTGTCTGGCGATTGAAGTAGCAACTGCTCCGGTGCAAGCCGAACATCTGTCGGCTGCGCCCGGTCGAAGACGACCATGTGTGAAACCCCCTTTGCGAGATCAACGACCCTGCAAACGGCCCGCTTGCGGGTGCGACAGCGGCGCCTGATCTAGCTGCACAGATACGACTCGAGTGCTGAGCTTCGCGCGACCGGTTCGTAAAATCACGCGGACCGCGCTCGATGTTTCTTGAGGGATGACATCGATGTCCGGTTTCGCGAGACGTGCGGCTGGCCGCCGGCCGATCAGGGTGGCGCTCGTCAACAACATGCCCGACTCGGCATTCGTCGACACCGAGGAGCAGTTCCGGCGCATGGTCGTGGCCGGATCCGATGGCGTCGGCGCCCAGCTCGAGCTCTACACGATCACCGAGATCCCTCGCCCGGACAAGCTGAGATCGGTTATCCGGGAGCGCTACCAGGGGCTCGAGGATCTGTGGCGCAACCCTCCCGACGCATTGATCGTCACCGGCACCGAGCCGGCGCGGGCCGAGCTCCGCGACGAGCCGTGCTGGCCATACCTGACTCGCCTGCTGGAATGGGCTGCGAGCTCGGTACCGACGACCTTGCTGTCATGCCTCGCTGCGCACGCGAGCATCCTGCTGTTCGACGGGATCGAGCGCGTGCCGCGATCGGTCAAGTGCAGCGGCGTATTCACCGGCCTCGTGGGCAACACATTCGACCCGCTTGCGAGCGGTCTGCGGGACGCCGTTCCGATCCCACACTCGCGCGTCAATGACGTGCCCGAGGCGGCCATGCTCGAGGCCGGCTACCGGATCGTGATCGGGACTGGTCCGTCGCGTGCTGGCTGGGCGATCGCGACCCGGCAGCAGGGCGATTCTTTGTTCGTGCTCTGCCAGGGACATCCCGAATACGCGACGCTGAGCCTGTTGCAGGAGTACCGGCGCGACGTTCGCCGTTTCCTGTTCGGAGATGGAGCCGTGCCCTACCCTCGCGTACCGGAGGGCTACCTGTGCGCCGAGGCGGTGAGGAGGCTGGAGGCGTTCGCGTGGCAGGCGCAGAGCAGTCACTCGGAGCCAGACGAGCTGTGGGACGGCTTTCCGTTCGACGAGACGGCTGTCACCATCAAGAACACGTGGGCTCCGATGTCGGCGACGTTGTACGCCAACTGGCTCGGGCTCGCCCGAACCACGCTGCCGATCGCGGCCTGACTCGCGGATGCACGACGAGACCCTCGCGATCCACGCCGGGTATGCGCCAGATGGGACCCGGGCCGTCGCCGTGCCGATCTACCAGACGGTCGCTCACGACTTCGTCGACGCCGAGCACGCCGCGGGCATCATGGACCTTGAGACGCCGGGCTTTCACTACAACCGGATCAACAACCCGACCGTTGACGTCCTCGAGCGACGCCTGACCGCGCTCGAGGGCGGTGCCGCGGCGATGGCCGTGAGCTCCGGCGCTGCCGCTGTGAGCATGTCGGTGTTGAACCTGCTCGGCGCCGGCGACAACCTGGTGACGGTGCCACAGCTGTACGGAGCGACCTACACGTACTTCGCCCACGTGCTTCCCCGCCTCGGAATCGAGACGCGGTTCGCGCCAAACGACGATCCCGGCTCGATCGCGGGACTGATCGATGAGCGAACCAAGGCCGTCTTCTGCGAGACCGTTGGAAACCCGGCTGGCAACGTGATCGACCTTGCCGCCGTCACCTCCCTCGCTCACGAGCGCGGAGTCCCAGTGATCACGGACAACACCGTGGCGACACCTTTCTTGCTGAAGCCGATCCGTCACGGCGCCGACGTCGTGATCCATTCGCTGACCAAGTTCATCGGCGGGCACGGCACGACGATGGGGGGCATGATCATCGATGCGGGAACGTTTCCATGGACGCAGCACCCGGACCGCTTCGGCTTCATGATCGAGCCCGAGCCGGCTTTCCACGGCGTGCAGTACGCGTCCCAGTTTCCCGACGCCCCGTACATCACGCGCTGCCGTACCGTGGGCCTGCGCAACACTGGCTGCTCGCTTTCGCCGTTCAACGCATTCCTTCACCTCCAGGGTCTCGAGACGCTGGCCGTGCGTCTGCCGCGTCATGAGGCCAACGCCCGAGTGATCGCTGAGTATCTGGGCTCAGACCCGCGAGTGTCGTGGGTCAGCTTCCTCGGTCGGCCGGACAATCCCTACCACGAGCTGGCCCGCCATTACCTGGGCGAACGGATCCCATCGATCATGACGTTTGGCGTGCGCGGCGGCCGCGAGGCCGGCATCGCCGTGTTCGACAGCGTTCGGCTGTTCAAACGGTTGCTCAACATGGGAGACGCCAAGTCCCTGATCACGCACCCCGCCTCGACGACCCACCGTCAGCTCAGGCCCAAGGAGCTGGAGCTCGCGGGGGTATCCCCCGACATGGTCCGCCTCTCGATCGGGCTCGAGCACCCGGACGATCTGATCGAGGACCTCGATCAGGCGCTGTCTGCAGCAACGACCGTTTCCGCCTGAGGACCGCTTCCGCCTGAGGATCGCTTCCGCCTGAGGGCCGCTTCCGCCTGAACTTCTCTCGGGCGAGTCCGCCTGAGCCTCTCTCAGGCGAGGATCTCGTTCACGCAGGCGCCGATCTCCTCGAACGCGCGAATCCGGCTCTTTGGCGATGGCAGGTAGTGCGTAAAGTGCCGAACGCCCTCGGTAAGCACGCCAAAGATCGAGATCCGAGGCTGGACCCGGCCGTCGATATCGATCGGATGTGAGTCGACCGTCAGATCGACGCTGCCGACCGTCACCGCGCCGTACCGGAACTGGCTGATGCGCCCGCGGTTGTAAAGCCCCGTCAGGAGCTGCGAGGCAGAGCGATCGAGGCGCGGATTGTCGAGGTGTCCCCGAATCACAAGGTCGACGTCCGCTGCGTGCGGCCGCTCAAATGCCGTCGCGGTGATGCGCGTCCGGGCGCGCCGCGGGGAGCCACCGCGCAGATCGCAGGCGATCGTTGGCGCGGGGCCATACGGAACGCGCAGTACGTCGGCGTCGATCAGCGCCAGCAACTGGCGGGAGCGGATGGCGGGAGGGCCGGCGACCAGCCGGTGGATGCGGCTGCGGAGATCGGCGTTGAAGTCCAGGTAGGAATCAAGCGACAGCCCGCCCTGCTCGACCACGGATCGCATCGGATCCCTGAAGATGCGAAACACCTGGGACGCGGACTTGATGGGGCTGGCCCCGTCGGGCACCTCGGCTTCGCGCAGATCGTCGGCGAGCGCGGCGTACACCTGTCGCTCGTAATCGTCGCTGCACTGGCACTCGGCTTTCGGCCCGAAGAACAGCTCCTCGGCATCGAAGCTTCCGTAACGCGCGGCTAGATGGCCAAGCTCGTAGTCGAATCGACCCGCAACCCACGCGGCCTGCAGCCGTTCGCGCACCGCGGCCGCGTCGGCGATCGATCCGGCCTGGAAGGCCACCTGTGCGTAGTAGCGTGCGTACATCTCGGCGAACAGCAGCGGCAGCAGCTCGGTTCGCGCGTCGACGAGCCGCCGGTGACCGTTGTTGCGTCCACTGAGAGAGTCGAGCGCCTGCGGTGTGCAAATCAACGGCTTATAGACGTTTGTCCGGTCGGGTCCCGTGACGGACTTCGCGGTGAATGGGAGGCCGCTGCGCGAGAACAGCTGGATCGCGGGTTCCCGGCCGCTCGGCTGATAATGCAGCCCGTTTCCGTTTTCGACGAACCGTCCTCCCCTCCCAACGGTCAAGGTGATCACGACGTCGATCGCGACGAGTCCCAATCCCGCCACTGCCACCGTGGTCTCGGCCGGGACCTCCGCGTAGCCCGAGACCGGATAGGGGCTGAGCCAGCGGGGCCGGGATCCGTCCTCTCCTGCTACCGCATTTGGGGTGTGGCCCGAGGTCACGATCACGTGGTCGACGGTCACGGTCTGCCCGTCTGCGAGGCGCACTTGCTCGCTTCCATCGGAGACCTCGACGACGTCGGTTGCCGACGTCGGATGATGGGTGATCCGCACGGTCGAGGGCGCTTCCGCGACGAGCGTTCGATAGAACCACTGGAGGTACTCGCCCATTAGTCGCCGCGGAAGGAAGTGATGCGACTCAATCGGCTCACCCGACGCGTCGACTGCGCAGCGTTCGCCGGTCCACCGATAGCCCTGGGCGACGGCCCATTCGTAGAGCCCGATGCCGTACCGTGGCTGGTCGTCCTCGCTCGCGTATGGATACAACGAGAGCTGCCCGCACTCGTTGTTCAGCAGCAGATAGTCGGGGAGCGTCAGGTCGTAGACGCCTGCGCCAGGCGTGCCAGGCTCAATCACGTGTACCTCGACATCGAGGCCTCTCCGGGGCCGCTGCCGAGCCGTGGTGACGATCCGCTCGAGCGCACAGAGACCCCATGGGCCCAAGCCTACGATTGCTATGCGGGTCAAACTTTCCCCTGTACGTCCTTGCCAATTTGAGCCTGCAGAGCGAGCCCCC
>JASHQV010000492.1 GCA_030038955.1 Solirubrobacteraceae bacterium | reverse complement strand
TCGTGGGTGGACACACGCGTCACGTTACGTGTAACGGGCTCCACCGGTCAAGCCGGTCGGCTCGTGCCGCGTCCGCGGGACCGGTCTCGCCCCCCGCCTGATCGGCGCCTACGCTACCCGGAGTGCCAGATCCGAGCAACACCGAGATCGCCGCCGCGCTCGACGAGCTCGGCGACCTGTACGAACTCGACGGGGCGATCATCCACCGCGTGGTGGCGTATCGCAACGCCGCCAAGGCGGTGCGCGACGCGTCCGAGTCGATCAGCTCGCTCGCCCGGCAGGGCCGCGCCACCGAGCTGGCGGGGATCGGGGCGACGATCCAGGAGAAGGTGCTGGCGCTCGCCGACACCGGCGAGATCCCGGCGCTGGGCAGGCTGCGCGCCAAGTTCCCGCCGGGGCTGGTGGCGATGACGCACCTCCCGGGGCTCGGGCCGAAGCGCGCCCGGCGACTGTACGACGAGCTCGGGATCGACTCGCTGGAGGCGCTGCGCAGCGCCGGCGAGCAGCAGCGAATCCGCGGGCTCAAGGGGTTCGGGGCGAAGGCCGAGGATGCGATCCTGGCCGCGCTGACCACGTTCGAGGCCGATGGACCGCGCCGGCGCGAGGTGCTGAGCCGGGCACTGGCAGTCGGCGAGCGGCTGGTGCAGGCGCTGCGCGCCGAGCCGGCCGCCGAGCGCGTCGCGCTGGCCGGCTCGGCGCGGCGGATGACCGACAGCGTCAAGGACCTCGACATCGTCGCCACCGCCCACGACCCGGCGGCGCTGGCGCGGGCGGCAGCCGCGCTGACGCTGGTCGAGTCGGCCGCCACTCCCGGTGAGAACGCCGTGCGCCTGCTGACCCACAGTGGCCTGCACGTCGATCTGCGGATCGTCGAGCCAGACCAGTTCGGCGACGTGCTGCAGCACCTGACCGGCTCGAAGCAGCACAACGCGGCGCTGCGCGAGTACGCCGTCCGCAGGGGCCTGCACATCTCCGAGTACGGCGTGCTCGACGACGCCACCGGCGAGACTCACCGGTGCGCCACCGAGACCGAGGTGTACGCGCTGCTGGGGATGGACTACATCGAGCCCGAGCTGCGCGAAAATCGAGGAGAGCTGGAGGCGGCCACCCAAGGCCGCCTCCCCGATCTGGTCACGGTGGGTGACCTGAAGGGCGACCTCCACTGTCACACCGCGGCCTCCGACGGCACCGCGTCGGTCGAGCAGATCGCGCTCGCCGCCCGCGCGGCCGGCTACGAGTACCTGGCGATCACCGATCACTCGGCGAGCATGGGCTTCGGCGCCGAGGTCACCGACGAGCAGCTGCGCTCCCAGATCGAGCTGGTCCGCGCCACCCAGGTCGAGGGGCTGCAGCTGCTGATCGGCTCGGAGGTCAACATCCTCCCCGACGGCTCGCTCGACTATCCCGACGAGCTGCTGGCCGAGCTCGACTGGGTGATCGCCGCGGTGCACACGAGCTTCCGAATGCCGGCGGCGATGATGACGGCTCGGATCGTCAGGGCGATCGAGCATCCGTACGTCGATTGCATCGCCCATCTCAGCGGCCGCAAGATCGAGCGCCGCGCTCCGTACGAGTTCGACTTCGAGGCGGTGCTGGAGGCGGCGGTGCGGACCGGGACGATGTTCGAGATCAACTCAAACCCGGATCGGCGGGACCTGAACGAGGTGCAGGCGCGGGCCGCCGCGGCGGCCGGGGTGCCGCTCGTGATCAACTGCGACGCCCACCGCGCCGCGGGCTTTGCCGTGGCTAGGTACGGGGTCGCGACGGCGCGGCGCGCTTGGCTGGGGCCGGCGCAGGTCGCGAACGCGGAATCATGGGCTCGACTATCGGCGCACACGAAGCACGGCCGCGCAGCTGGATCCAGGCGAACCAGCTGAAGCCCGCGATCGTGCCGATGATCGCCACCCAGAAGTTCAGGCGCATCCCGAGGATGTACTGCGAGTAGTCGATCCGCAGCGTCTCCTCGAAGATCCGGAAGCCGGAGTAGCCGGCGACGTACAGCGCGAACAGCCCCGGCGGCTTGATCTTGCGGTGATGTCCCAGCCACACGAGGAAGGCGGCCAGCGACAGATCCCAGATGATCTCGTACAGGAAGGTGGGCTGGAAGGTCGCGTACTGGGCGTAGCCGGGCGGGCGGTGGAGCGGCGAGATCTGCAGCGCCCACGGCAGCGTCGAGGGCTTGCCGAACAGCTCCTGGTTGAAGTAGTTGCCGATCCTGCCGAACGACTGGGCGACCAGCAAGCCGGGAGTGACCGCGTCCCAGAACTGCAGCAGCTGCTCACGCGGCAGCCGGCGTTTGAGGCGCCACAGCCCGACGACGACCCCGCCGGCGATCCCGCCCCAGATCCCCAGGCCCCCGTCCCAGATCGCAAACGGCCCCCACCAATGCGGTGGCATCTGGCTGGGGGTGGTGACCAGGAAGTAGATGCGGCCGCCGATCAGGCCGGCCGGGAACCCCCACTTGGCGGCTTCGTAGGCGAGGTCTGGATCGCCGCCGTTGCGCCGCCACCGCTGCCGCGTGATCACGATCGCGGCCGCCACCGCGAACACGTACATGATCCCGTAGGCGTGGAAGAACAGCGGCCCGATGTGGAAGCCGTTGGCCGACGGGCTCGGGATGTAGGCGATCAGGCTCACGCGCGTGTGGGTGCGTTCAGAAGGATGTGCGTGGGTGTGCGTTCAGGAGGACGTGTGGGGTGCGCTCAGGGGGCCAGCCGCCGCTCGCTCAGGCCGCCGCCCGCTGGTCGCTCAGCAGACGCGGCAGGACTGCGTCGGCCAGCTGCCGATCGACCGCCTCCGGGGTGAATCGGGCGAGGCGTTTGGCTGCCTCGGAAGCGTACTGCGGCAGGGGATCGTCGAGGGCGTGGCGGATCGCCGGCGCGAGCTCGTCGACGATCAACCTGGGATCGAGCGCGTCGGCGACCAGCCGAGGGTCGAGCGCGCGCGCGATCGCGAGCGCGGGGTAGGCGCCCGGAGCCGGCGCCGTGACCAGCTGGCAGCCGCACGCGAGTGCCTCGAGCGCCGCGATCCCGTGGTCCTCGCGCCGGGGCGCGGCGACGAACGCTCGCGCCCGCCGCAGCAGCGCGCGGAACTCCTGGCGGGGGAGGCGGCCGGCGCTGTCGACGCCATCGCGGGGGGCGAGCCCGTCGAGCCCGCACACGACCAGCGTCTCGCCGGGGCGGCGGGCCCGCTCCCACGCCGCCAGCGCATGGTCGAGACGGCGCTTGACGGGGTCGCCGGCGTACATCAGCGCGGCGATCTCGCGGTCGTGCTGCGGCGGCGGCTCGGGGTCGAGCTCAACCGGGGGCGGCAGCGTCAGCGCCGGCGCGTGCTCGCTCGGTGCACCCTGCAGCGAGCCGTCGCTCCAGGGCAAGAGCAGCGGCGCCTGCACGAGACGGCGGCGCTCCACCCGGCGCTGCCAGGCGCCGTGACGGCCGGGGCGGTTGGCGGCGGCCACGGCGTCGAGCGAGATCGCACCGGGGCGGGGCCACAGCAGCGAGGCCGTGATCGAGCAGTAGACGATCGCGCGCGGGCGGTGGCGGGCGATCCCGCGCTGGGCGGCGCGGCGCGCGAGCCGCGCCTGCGTGTAGTCGGTCAGCGCGAACGTGCGCACCCGCGGAACCGGGCCGGTGCGCTCGAGCTCGACGGTGGCGCCGGCCCGGCGCAGGCCGCTGACGAGCTCCTCGGCGGCGGTCACCCAGCCGCCGGTGCCCTCGATGCAGACGACCAGGACGTCCGTTGGGGGTGCGTTCATGCGCCGCTGCGGACCCCGGGCCGCGGCGCCTCCTGCATCTCCATCAGGTTGGAGCGGAAGCCCGGCGTGCGCACGAGCTTGATCGGCGCCAGCGGCGAGGTCCGGAGGATGTAGAAGCGCGCGCCGTCGCGCTCCTCGATCGCGGTCACCGCCGAGGACTGCCGCCGCCAGGCGAGCGACCAGATGATCGCGAAGCCGGCCGCGATCGCCGGCACCTGCGGCAACAGGAAGGCGACGCCGCCGGCACCGATCGTGCACAGCAGCAGCGGCCACAGCCGGTTGAGCACGATCCGGCTGGGGTGGATGTCCGGCAGGCTGGTCTGCGTACGGGCGCTGGCCAGCAGCGTCGCGATCGGCGGCGAGGTCGCGGCGCGACGGCCCAGCCACAAGCCGATCAGCGCCGCCATCACCCACCAGCCGGCGCCGATCGGGACCACGAGATCGTTGCCGGTGCCGTTGGCGCCTGCCACTGCGACGACCGCCAGCAGCGTGGCGGCGGCGGCGGAGGCCAGGACGGTGGTGCGCAGGAACTCGGCGAAGCGCATGGAAGCGGCAGCTCTATCCGGCCGCTCCGGCCGCACCGGGCGGCTGATCGGCGTCGGCCGCCACGCCCGCGCCGCGCGAGTCGTCGGCCTCGTCCGTGCCAGCGGGCTCGTCAGCGTCGCCCACGCCACCAGGCTGGTCGGCGTCGCCCACGCCAGCCGGCTCGTCGACCTCGCTCGTGCCAGCAGGCTGGTCGGCGTCGCCCACGCCAGCAGGCTGGTCGGCGTCGCGCGCGCCAGCCGGCTCGTCGGCCTCGGCGACCAGCGCGATCAGCAGCTCCCGCACCCCGTCCGTCCCGTCGACGACGATGTCGGCCTCGTCGACGATCTCGGGCGGGCCCTCCTCCGAGCGCACGCCGACGCACAGCGCGTGCGCGAGCTCATCGTGCTGTCTGAGCTTGCGCAGCGTCCGGAACGCGTCCAGGTCGGTGACATCGTCGCCCGTGAACATCGCCACGCTGACGTGCGCGTCGCGCAGCAGGTTGACGACGCCGGCGCCCTTGTCGATCGGGACGGGCGGGCGTGCCTCCATCACCTTGCGCCCCCAGTGCACCTCCAGGCCCGCCGCCTCCGCCTGAGACGCGAGCGCGTCAACGGCCGCGCGGGCGGCCTGTTCGTCGGTCGCACCACGCCAGTGGAAGGCGACGATCGGCCCCTTGTCCTCGATCCGCACGCGGCTCCGGCGCAGCTCAGCCGTGTCCGCCCGACGGCGGAAGTCGGCGATCCGATCGACCCACTCGCGCATGCTTGGATCCAGCACCGCCTCGGTCCAGCCGGCCTTCAGCAGCTCGGCGCCGTGGGACCCGATGTAGGTGATCGTGCCGATCGAGACCAGCGCCCGCGCATCGGCCGCGCGGCGCCCGGTGATGCAGGCGACGAGGCCGTAGCGCCTGGCGACCGCGATCAGCAGCTGACGGGTCGGCTCGGGAACCCTCGACTCGGTCGCGTTCGCGACGATCGGCGCCAGCGTGCCGTCGATGTCGAAGAGCACGGCAGACGCTTCCGGGTTCGACCGCAGCGGCGCGAGCGCCTCGTGGAGGAGCGCTGAGGTCACGCCGCCTAGTATGGCGCGTCATCGGTGGATGGAAATTGGTCCATGGACCAATTTCCATCCACCGATCCCTCGACAAGCGCCCGCGGATGCGCGAGCGGGTCGATCAAAGCGGCGCTCCGACATCGCTTTGATCCACAGGTCACCGCCACGGATCCCGGCCACGCCGTGGGCGCCGCGTCACATCCACGCGTCGGCGACCGCCGCATCGACCGCGTTCAGCCGGTACAGCGCGACCGCCTCGGGCGAGGCGAAGCGCCCGCCCGGCGCCGCCGCGGCGCCGTGATGCGTGAGCACGCAGTGGCTCAACGCCAGCCGCCGTGCGTCGTCGACGCCACCGACCCGCGCGATCCACTCGTCTAACAGCTGCACGCCGAGCGTCAGGTGCCCCAGCAGCCGCCCCTGCTCGGTCAGCCCGATCTCGGCACCGAGCTTGAACTCCCGCAGGCGCCCGAGGTCGTGGACGATCGCGGCGCTCAGCAACAGGTCACTGTTGAGCCGCCGGTGCAGGTCGCACAGCTCCCGCGCCAGCGTCGTCACCGCCACCGTGTGCTCGAGCAGCCCGCCCAGGTACGCGTGGTGGCCGGCGCGCGTGCACGGCGCCTGGCGCAGCCCGGCGCGCAGCGCGGCGTCGTCCAGCAGCCCGTCGAGCAGACGCCGGTAGGCGGGGTCGTACACCTCGCGGGCGAGATGCTCGAGGAAGCCGTCGAGCTCCTCCAGGTCCCGCCGCAC
>JASHQV010000491.1 GCA_030038955.1 Solirubrobacteraceae bacterium | reverse complement strand
ACGTGCTGCGTCAGGGGGTGCAGGGCGTTTCCGATCTCGTCACGCTGCCCGGGCTGATCAACCTCGATTTCGCGGACGTGCGGACGATCATGTCGGATGCCGGCAACGCGCTGCTGGGGATCGGCATGGGGACCGGTGAGCGCCGAGCGATCGAGGCCGCCGAGGCCGCCGTCGCGTCGCCGCTGCTGGAGACGAGCATGGACGGCGCCTCGTCGATCCTGTTGTCGATCACGGGCGGCCCCGACCTGTCGCTGTGGGAGGTCAACGAGGCGGCCAAGGCGGTCGCCGAGGCCGCCCATCCGGACGCCAACATCATCTTCGGCGCGATGCTCGACGAGAAGCTGACCGACGGACAGGTGTGGGTCACCGTGGTTGCCACCGGCTACGGAGACAGGGGGCACTACGGGGATCGCGGCAGCGGGCGTCGGCAGCGCGACGTACGCGATCGGTTCGGCGAGCCCGACGGTGAGCCGCGGGTCTCTCGTCGCGAGCGCAGCTACGGTGCCAAGCTCGAAGTTCCAGAGTTCATTCCGAGGAGATAGGGCTGAAGAGGCAGTACGGCGTCGTCGCCGCCGGCCACGAGCTGAGCTCCCGGGCCGGCGCCGACGCGCTGCGCAGCGGCGGCAACGCGGTCGATGCGGCGCTGGCCGCGATGTTGTCGGCGTTCACCTGCGAACCACTGCTGACCGGCCTCGGAGCCGGTGGCTACATGCTGATCGTCGGGGCCGACGGCGATGCTCCGGTGCTGCTCGACTTCTTCATCGAGGCGCCCGGGCGCGGCGGTAGGGCTGGATCCCGGCCCGCCGGAGGCGGCGGTGGGGCTCGATCTGGGGGTGGCGGTTGGGAGCCACCCGGGAGCGGTGAAGGCGCCCGATCCGGGCGTGCCGAGCTGGTGCCGGTGCCGGTCTCGTTCGGCGACGCCGTGCAGATGTTCAACATCGGGCCAGCCTCGGTGGGGACTTACGGGATGCCGCTCGGCGTGGCCGAGGCGAGCCGCCGCTTCGGCCGGATACCGCTGCGCGAGCTGGTGCGGCCAGCGGCCGAGCTGGCCCGCCGGGGGGCGCCGCTCAACCGGCAGCAGGCCTACGTGGTCGAGATCCTCGGCGCGCTCGTGACCTCGACTGCTGAGGGGGCCGCGATCTTCGCCCCCGAGGGGCGGCTGCTGCGGGCTGGCGAGACGATCCGGCAGCCGGGCGTCGCCGATGCGCTCGAGCGCCTCGGCGAGGAAGGGGCCGAACCGTTCTACACCGGCGAGGTGGCGCACGCCGTGGTGCAGTGGCTGGGCGACCGGGGCGGGCTGGTGGCGGCGGAGGACCTGGCCGCCTACAGGGTGATCGATCGCAAGCCGGTCCGGGCCGCCTACCGGGGGCGCCAGGTGCTGACCAATCCACCTCCCTCGGCGGGCGGGATCCTGATTGCCTACGCCCTGGGATTGCTGGACCGCACCCCCGGTCCGGTGTCGCCAGCCGTGATGATCGAGGCGATGGAGCGGAGCCAGGCGCTTCGCACCCCGGAGTTCCTGGAGCAGCTCGACGACCCAGGATTCGCCGACCGGCTGCTGCACGGCGGTGGGCGCCTCGACCCCGGACCCGAAGCTGAGGATCCTGGCTGCGGGGACCGGCAGTCGGGGTCCGGGAGCGGGCAGTCGGGCTCCGGGAGCGGGCAGTCGGGCTCCGGGAGCGGGCAGCTGGGCTCCGGGAGCGGGCAGCTGGGCTCCGGGAGCGGGCGGCTCGGTTCGACCACGCACGTGGCGGTGCTCGACCGCGACGGCATGGCCTGCTCGGTCACCTGCAGCAACGGCGCCAGCTCCGGCGTCGTCGTTCCCGGCACCGGCTTGCATCTGAACAACATGCTCGGCGAGCAGGATCTCAATCCGCTGGGCTTTCACCGCCATCCGCCCGGCCGGCGGCTGCCGAGCATGATGGCGCCAACCGTCGTCCTGCGCGACGGCCGTCCCGAGCTGGTGCTGGGGAGTGCCGGCTCGAACCGCATCCGCTCGGCGGTGCTGCAGACGATCGAGCGCGTGATCGACGAGGGCATGCGCGCCCCGGACGCCGTGCGGGCGCCGCGCCTGCACTACGAGGATGGAGTCGTGTACGCCGAGCCGGGGATCGACCTCGATCGGATCGATGCGGATCGGTACGGGCGCGCGGCGTTTCGGGAGCGCAACCTGTTCTTCGGTGGCGTGCAGGCGGTGGAGCGAACCGCCGACGGCCGGCTCTGGGGCGGCGGTGACCCGCGGCGCGGGGGGACCGCCGTGGTCGTCGAGGAGTGACGGCCTCCCCGTCCGGCGGAGGGCATCCCGTCCCGCCCAGCCGCCATCGAGGGTGACCACAACTTCGCCAACCCCTAAGCCCTAGCGGGGGTCGGCGCGATACGTGACCGTGAGCGACCCAAACCTCGCCAACCCCTCCGAGCCAACGGGGGTGGGGGAAGTTATGGTCGCTGCTGGACCCGAGGCGGGCCGATCGCTTTCGTCATCCCCCGGGGTCCCGCTACTGTTCAGCGCCTTGTGCCAATTGTCGGCGCGGCCACGCTGATCACGACCTTCCAGGCGATCGTCCTCGGCGCCCTGCAGGGGATCACCGAGCTGTTCCCGATCTCGAGCCTGGGGCACACCGTGATCTTCCCCAACCTGTTCGGGTGGCACAACATCGTCGTCTGGCAGTCCCAACCCTCGTCGCCCTGGCTCGCCTTCGTCGTCGCCCTCCACGTGGGCAGCGCGATCGGCCTGCTCGTCTACTTCTGGCGCACGTGGATCGACGTGATCCGCGCCTTCTTCGTGTCGCTGTGGCGGATGCTCCGCAACCGCCAATGGTCGATCGAGACGTCGACGGAGCGGCTCGCCTGGATGATCGTGATCGCGACGATCCCCGTCGGGATTCTCGGCGTCGCACTCGAGCACCCGGTCCGCGTCGCGCTCGCGAAGCCGCTGGCGGCTTCGATCTTCCTCGTAGTGAACGGACTGATCTTGCTGGGCGCCGAACGCCTGCGCCGCCGCGCCGATGTCCGCGCGCTCGCCACGCGCGAGGGCACCAAGCCCGATGGGAAGGGTCGCCGTCTCGAAACGATGGAGTACCGCGAGGCCGGGGTGATCGGCGCCTTCCAGACGCTCGCGCTGATCGCCGGCATCAGCCGTGACGGGATTGTCATGACCGGCGGGCTGCTGCGGGGGCTCGACAACGAGGACGCGGCGCGGTTCGGGTTCCTGCTGGCGACGCCGCCGATCCTCGCCGCCGGACTGCTGAAGTACGGCGACTTCATCGGCTCGATCCCGCTCGGCCACGGCTTCGCAACCGCCGCCCAGGCTCACCAGCTCCGAGTCGCCGCCGGCCTCGCGCTGCTGGTGGCAGCCGTCGTCGCCGTGTTCGCCGTGCACTTCCTGACCCGCTACTTCAAGCGGGCCAACCTGATTCCGTTCGGCATCTATTGCGTGCTGTTCGGGCTGGCGATGGTCATCTACAACGCGTAGCCGCCGCGCTCAGCCGAACCGCACCTTCCCGTTCGACCGCGCCCGCGCCTGCGCCCGGTCGACGAAGTCCAGTCGCTTGATCGCCGCTCGGAACAGCCGCGTGACCAGCCGCAGCCGGGCGTTCTCGGAGCGCAGATCCAGCAGCCCCTGCTTCGCGTTCAGCCCGAAGTCGACGGTGGCCGCCATCTCGTAGGCGCCCATCTCCGCCAGCTCGTCCGCGCCCGGGTCGCGATCGGTCGCCCGACGCACGAGATCCGCATACGCATCGTGAGCCTCGTCGACGAGCGCCGGATCGACGTTCTCGTCCTTGTCGGCGAGGAACTCCACCAGCCCCGCCGGATAGGCGAGATGGCCGCGGCGCTCGAGCACGCGGAACGGACGCGTCCCGCGGGTGAGGATGTTCATCCGCCCGTCCTCCAGCTGCTCCAGCACGCGATCGATCTGGCACGCGCAGCCGACGTTGCGCAGCCCGTCGTCTGACAACCACACGATCCCGAACTCCCGTTCGCCGGCGAGGCACTCCCCGATCATCGTCTTGTAGCGGTCCTCGAAGATGTGCAGCGGCACCAGCTCGCTCGGCAGCACCACAAGGCCGAGGGGGAACAGCGGGAAATCCTGCTCGAGGCGCTCCGACATCCGACTGCTACCTACCGCGTCTGACCGTCACCGCATCCGACCGTTGCCGCATCTGAGCGCTACCGCGTCTGAACCTTGCCGCACTCGACCCTTGCCGCATCTGAGCGTTACCCGCATCTGAACCTTGTCGCATCCGACCGTGCCACATCTGAACACCGCCGGCTCACGGACGACTACCCGTAAGCAACAGGTTGTAGAAGATCGCCGCCGGCAGGCGGCCCTCTAGCGCTCGCTCGTCCAACTGCTGCAGCCACAGATAGCCGTGGAACGCGTACTGACGCCAGGCCATCGGCACCTCGTCGGGCGCCGCGGTCGACTCCAGTGAGCGGTTGAACCAGCCGAACCAGTTGGCCAGCAGCTCCTCGCCGCGCACGTTCACCCCGGCGAAGCCGGCTCGGCGCGCGATTCCGGCAAGATCGCTGGGCACGAACGCGTGGATGTCCACGAGCTGCTCGAGCGCGTGCGCGGCGGCGTGGCCGTGGTCACCCTCGGACGGGCCAGTCGCTGCAGCCGCGCGCAGAGCCGTTCGCCACAGCGGCGCGACGAGGCCGGCGGCGCGCTTCGGCACGCTCGCGATCTGATCGCCGACCCGCGACGGCTCCCCCGCGAACACGATCTTTCCGCCGGGCCGCAGCACGCGATGCAGCTCGCCGAACGCCAGCTCGAGATCCGGCAGGTGGTGCAGGATCGCGTGGCCGAAGGCGATGTCGAAGCTGGCGTCCGGGAACGGCAGCGACTCAGCGTCGGCACGGGCCGCCCGCACTCGCCGAACCCCGAGCCGGCGAGCGTTCTCGCCCAGCCGGCTGACCATCCCCGGCGAGATGTCCGTGCACGTCACCTCGCGCAGCACGCCGGCCTGCACCAGGTTGATCCCGAAGTAGCCGGTTCCTGCGCCGATCTCGAGCCCCCGCTCGAAGCCGCCGCCGAGCTCCCGGCCGAGCGCCTTGCGCAGCTTTCGCAGCACCTGGGCCTGGCCCACCTCGCCGAAATCGATCCCCCACTTGGTGTCGTAGGTGGAAGCGGCGACGTCGTGATAGCGCGTGTTCACATCACGGATCTCGTCCGCTGAGCGCACCGCCTGCATGCTGCGCCGGACATTACCCTGTCCACGTGGCTGCCCACTACGTTCAACGGGACCAGCCACGGGGCGTGCCGCCGCTGGCGCTGACCGGCGAACGCACGCTTCCCGACATCCCCGCGGAGAACTACTGGTACCGGCGCCACCTGGCCGTGTACAGATGGATCGCCAGCCGCGTGAGCGGGCAGCGGGTGCTCGACATGGCCTGTGGCGAGGGCTACGGATCCGCGGTTCTCGCGGACAAGGCCGCCACGGTCGTCGGCGTGGAGGCGAACCCGGAGGCCCACGAGCACGCCAGGCTGCGCTACCGGAACGCGAATCTGAGCTTCGCGCGGGGTCTGGTCGAGACCTACGGTCGTCCGGGCGAGTTCGACTGCGTCGCGTTCCTGCAGACGATCGAGCACGTACACGATCCCGAGGCGGTGCTCCGGCATCTCCGGGAGCTACTGAGGCGGGGCGGCAGCGCGTACATCTCGACGCCGAACGTGCTGACGCTCGCGCCGCCCGGGGCGGACAAGTCGGGCAACCCCTGGCACCTCAGGGAGTACCGGGCCGCGGAGTTCATCTCGCTGTGCAGGAGCGCGTTCGACTCGGTGGAGCCGCTTGGCGTCTACCACGCCCGCAAGCTGTTGGCGCACGAGTACGCCTTGAAGCTCGGTTGGGACCGGATCCACACGCTCCTGCGGATCACCCGGCCGTTCTACGACCGATTCGTTCCGGCGATCCACGAGCGCGACTTCGTGGTGCGCGCCGCGCCGCCCGCTGAGCTCCAGACTGCGCTCGACCTCGTGACGATCTGCCGTCCGTGAACGCCGCCACGCGGCCTCTCGATCACTCCCACCGGAACGTCCGGGGCCGCGGGCGCATCCGGATCAGCTTCGCCGGCACGCCGCCGACGACGGCGTCGTCGGGCACGTCACAGGTCACCACCGCGCTGGTGCCGATCACCGCGTTGTTGCCGACGGTCACGCCCCGCAGCACGCACGCCCCGTAGCCGACCCACACGTTGTGGCCGATCCGCACGTCGCGCTTGTAGATCCCCTGCTCGCGGATCGGCCGCTCGACCTCGACCATCCCGTGATCGAAGTCGATCATCATCGCGCGGTCGGCGATGATGCACTCGCGACCGATCGAGACGTGCTGGTAACAGGAGATCGTGCACTCCTGACCGAGCACCGACTTCGCCCCGATCGACAGCTCCCCCTCGTGCACGCGCAGCTTGCAGCCGTGCCCGATCCACGACCAGCGCCCGAGCGACACGTGTCCCGTGTGCCCGATCTCGAACTTCACTCCCGGCCCGATGAAGCACAGCCCGTCGGTCTGCAGCCGTCCCCGCCAGCGCAGCTTCAGCCACAGCCACCGCACCACCAGCGGTGCGTATCGCCAGCTGAGCATGTGGTTCGCTCGGGCAAACCGCAGGAACGCGATCGGCCCGCCATGCAAGGGTGGCGGTCCCGTGCGCACCAGTCTCGGCCTGACCGCGACCTGCTTCTCCACAGCACTGGTCGGCACGGCGCAATCGTAATCGGCATCATCCTCGCCCGATGCCTGAGCACCGCCGACAGCAACGGTCATCGCCTGAGGCGGGGCCCCGCCAGCAGCCGCGGTCCTCGCTGGCCCGTCGCCTGCTCGACGGCGACCGCCGAGCCCTCGCCCGCGCGATCACCCTGGTCGAGAACGACGACGCCGCCGGCTGGGAGATCGTCCGCGAGGTGTACCCGCGCACCGGCCAGGCCGCCGTCGTCGGCTTCACCGGCCCGCCCGGCGTCGGCAAGTCGACGCTGCTGGCCGCGCTGATCAAGCTCGAACGCGACGACGACCGCGCCGTCGCGGTGCTGTCGGTCGACCCGTCGTCGCCGTTCACCAGAGGGGCGCTGCTCGGCGATCGGATCCGCCTCGGCGACCACTTCCTCGACCCCGGGGTGTTCATCCGCTCGATGGCCAGCCGCGGCGCGCTCGGCGGGCTCAGCGAAGCGACCCTGCAAGCGGCGCTGCTGATGGACGCGTCCGGCCGCGACCTGGTGCTGCTGGAGACGGTTGGCGTCGGCCAGGGTGAGGTCGACATCGTCGACCACGCCGACACCGTCGTGCTGGTGGTGATGCCCGGCTCCGGCGACTCGGTGCAGGCGCTCAAGGCCGGCGTCATGGAGATCCCCGACCTGATCGTGGTCAACAAGGCCGACCACCCGCTGACCGACACGATGGTCCGCGAGATCAAGGCGGTGCTGGCGCTCGGCCCACGCGAAGGCTGGCGGGTGCCGGTGCTGCGCACCGAGGCCACACGCGGCGAGGGCGTGCCGGAGCTGCGCGAGCAGCTGGCCGCGCACCGCGCCTTCATCGAATCGGAGGGGACGCTGTCGGCACGCCGGCGGCGCAACCTCCGCAACGAGGTGCTGGCGATCGCCGCCAACCGCATGCGCCGCGAGCTCGAGGACGCGATCGCCGGCGACGCCGCCGTGCAGGAGCTGCTCGAGCGGGTCGTTCGGCGCGAGTTGGATCCCGCGAGCGCCGCCACGCTGGTGCTGAGGGCCCGTAGAGGAATTACTCCGCGGTTTTGACGGCGTCTAGACGCGCCTGACGCCACCCGTGGGAATCGCCGATGCTTCGGCATCGACTGATCCCAAGTGCGTCGTCAGACACGCCCAGCCACTCGTCAAACTCCACGACTAATTCTTCTACGGACCCTTAGCGGCGCTCACGCTCCCGGTGCGCAAGCGCCCCAGGAGGGCCCGCCCGGTGCTCCTGCTCCAACTCGGCCGCCCGGCGCTCGTTGAACTCGCGGCCGCGACGGATGAAGCCGAGCAGCAGCTGCAGCTGCGCGAGCGTGTACTCGTGGTACAGCCGCTCGCTCAGACGCACGTGCTCGGCGTAGAAGCCGTTGAGCGCGGAAGCTGCTTCGGTCAGCTGCACCAGCACGCGGCGGCGATCCCGCTCGTCGTGGAGGCGGTGCGCGAAGCCGGCTCGCTCGAGGCGATCGAGCGCGGTCGTCATCGCACCGCTCGACAGGCCGGTGCGCTCGGCCAGCTGTCCGGCGGTCAGCGGACCCTCCTGGCTGAGCACGTCGACGCAGCCGAGGTCGGTCAGGTTGAGCCCGGCGACTTCGGCGACGGCGCGGTCGAAGCGGGCGGTGGCCGCCTGCGAGCGGCGCACCTCGTCGATCAGCTCTGAGAAGATCGCACGCTTGTCGCTTGACATCTATATCTTGATCGTCAAAATATTTGCTGACCAAGATAATTTTACGGCGGGTGGTCGAACGATGCGGCGGTCCGCACGAGGAGGGCGGATGCCAGTCGCAATCGAGGCAACGGACATACGCAAGCGATACCCACCGGACGTGCAGGCGCTGGACGGCGTCAGCCTGGAGGTGGAGGCGGGCACGATCTTCGGCGTGCTGGGGCCGAACGGCGCCGGCAAGTCGACGATGACGCGGGTGCTCTGCTCGCTGACCCGGCCCGACAGCGGCGCCGCGTCGGTCTCCGGGATCGACGTCGTCGCCCACCCCGACCAGGTGCGGCGCGTGATCGGCGTGGTCGGGCAGAAGCACGGATCGGACCCGGACGCGACCGGCCGCGAGAACCTGACGCTGCAGGGCGAGTTCCACGGGATCACCGGGCGCGAGCTGAAGGCGCGTTCCGCGGAGCTGCTGCAGCGCGTAGACCTGACCGATGCCGCCGACCGTCTGGTGCGCACCTACTCGGGTGGGATGACGCGCAAGCTCGACATCGCGATGGGCCTGCTGAACCGGCCGCAGGTGCTGTTCCTCGATGAGCCCACGACCGGCCTCGACCCCGACGCGCGCACGGAGATGTGGCACGACATCGAGGAGCTGGCGGCACACCAGCAGATGACGATCTGGCTGACCACGCACTACATGGATGAGGCCGACAAGCTGGCCTCGCAGCTGGTGATCGTCGATCGCGGCCGGGTGGTGGCGCGCGGCACGCCCGACCAGCTCAAGCGCGAGCTGTCCGGCGACACGCTCGTGGTCGAACTGGCCGAGGCCGATGACGGCCGCGCGCGTGCCGCGCTGGCCGGAGTCGACGGGCTCAGCGAGGTCGCCGTCAGCGGGCGCACGTTGCGGGCGCGCACCGACGACGGCGGCGCGATGGTGCCGGCGGTGCTGTCGGCGCTCGAGGGCCACCGCGTGCCGGTCGCATCGGTGACGGTGGCGCGGCCATCGTTGGACGAGGTCTACCTGCGTCACGCCGGACGTGCGTTCGAGCAGGCCCAGAGCGATTCGGCGGAGGTGCCGGCGTGAGCGCGGTGCGCCAGACCTGGCAGGTCTACCTGCGCAACCTGCGGGTGCTGCTGCGCCAGCCCGCGTTCCTGCTGATCACGATCACCCAGCCGATCCTGTGGCTGCTGCTGTTCGGGGCGCTGTTCAAGGCGGTCGCCGACATCCCCGGCTCCCACGGCACCTACATCAACTTCTTCACCCCCGGCGTCGTCGTGATGCTGGCGCTGTTCTCCGCCGGCTGGTCCGGGATGGGCTTCGTCGAGGACATCCAGAGCGGCGTGATGGACCGGATGCTGGCCTCGCCCGTGTGGCGCGGCGCGCTCAACGCCGGCACGGTGGCGTATGCGGCGTTCGCGGTGACGATCCAGTCGCTGCTGATCATCGCGCTGGCGCTGATCCTCGGCGCCGACTTCAAGGGCGGCGTGATCGGCGTGATCGTGATGATGATCGTCGGCGCACTGCTGGCGGGCGCGGTCGCGTCGCTGTCGAACGCGGTCGGCGTGCTGGGTCGCCAGCGCGAGACCGTGATCGGCACGGTCAGCTTCGTGCAGCTGCCGCTGACGTTCCTGTCGACGGGGATGATGCAGCAGAGCCTGCTGCCCCACTGGATCCAGACGGTCGCCCGCTTCAACCCGATCAACTGGGCAGTCGTGGCCGCTCGCTCGGCGGCGATGGAGAAGACCGACTGGGG
>JASHQV010000490.1 GCA_030038955.1 Solirubrobacteraceae bacterium | reverse complement strand
AGGGCCGTTACCTGGGCATCGGGGTGGCGACGTTCATCGAGGCCGCGCCCGGACCGCGCACGCCCGACGCGGGCAGCGGTCCGATGGGCAGCGAGTCCATGCGCCTCCGGCTGGACGAGGACGGCATCGTGGTGCTGTTCACCGGCCAGATGCCGCATGGCCAGAGCCACCAGACGACGCTCGCCCAGATCGCCGCCGACGAGTTCGGCGTGCGATTCGAGCAGGTTCGCGTCGTCGTCGGCGACACCGACGTCGTCCCGTTCGGGCTGACCGGCGGCAGCCGGTCGGCGACCATGACCGGAGGCGTGGCCCTGCACGGCGCCCGGCGGCTCAAGGCCAAGGTGCTCGATTTCGCCTCGCACCTGATGGAGGCCAGCGTCTCCGACCTCCAGATCACCGACGGCAACGTCTGGGTGCGCGGTGACCCCGCGAGCGCGATCGCGGTGAGCGAGATCGCACGGCAGGCGGCATCGGGCCAGTTCGGCGCCGGCGTGGACGCCAGCCTTGAGGTGGAGGCCGTGTTCGACGGCGGCGAAGGCGGCTGGTCGGGCGGCAGTCACTGCGCGATCGTCGAAGTCGACGTGGAGACCGGCCTGGTCCGGGTGGAGCGGTACGTCGCGGCCGAGGACTGCGGCGCGCTCATCAACCCCGCCGTCGTCGAGGGCCAGATCCGCGGCGGCATCGCCCAGGGCATCGGCGCGGTGCTGCTCGAACGATCGGCCTATGACCAGGACGGCAACTTCCAGTCGGCCACGTTCATGGACTACCTGATGCCCACCGCCTGCGACGTTCCCCGGATCGAGATCGAGCATCTCGAGACCGTGCCGCTCGACGCCGACGTCAACTTCCGCGGCGTCGGCGAGGGCGGCATGATCGTCGCTCCACCCACGATCGTGAACGCCATCGAGGACGCGCTCTCGCCGTTCGGGGTGCGGATCTTCGAGGAGCACCTGCCCCCGGCTCGCATTCTGGAGCTGATCGCAGCTTCGCGGCGGTGAACGCGCTACTTGACGCCGAGCACCTCGAATGCCGGGTGCTTGGGCGCGATCGCGCGGATCTGCTCGTCGCTGGAATCCGGCCCGGTGCCCTCGAAGAAGACTCCGACCTCCGCCTTCCATCGCTTGAGGTAGGCGCGCAGCACCGGGACCTTCTCGTCGTCGGTGAGCTCCCGGCCGCGAAAGCCCTCGGCGCGCTTGCCCAGGCGCAGTTCGCCGGCGCCGGCGGCCCGCAGGTTGCGCACCCACTGCGTCTCGCCCCGCGGCGCGACCAGGTAGCGGGCGCCGTCATAGGTGAGCAGGTTCACCGGGGTAGTGCGCCACTCGCCGCTCGTCCGGCCCTTGACGGCCAGGACGCGCGAGCCGAGAACGCTGACGCCGCGCCGGGTCAGGAACGCCACGAGCTGGTTGAAGACAGTGCGCGTAAACCAGCCGGGTGCTCGATAGTGATCAGCCACCAGGCCAGCGTAGCTGGCCTGGTGGTCACGGCCTGGTACTTGCGGGTCGCAGCCTGAGGCGGTGGCCCGCTGGATGATGTCTTCTCTGTAGCCTGGCCTTCATGGCCGACTATCGCGCGGACCCGCAGGTCATTCCCTACCTGCTCTACGAAGACGCCGGCGCGGCGATGGACTGGCTGATCAGCGTGTTCGGCTTCACCGAGCGCGCACGCCACCAGGAGCAGGACGGCGTGGTGCGGCACGGCGAGCTGGCCCTGGACGGCGGTGGCGTGATCATGCTCGGCTCCCCCGGCGGCGGCTTCCGCGGACCGGCCAGGCTCGGCGAGGTGACCCAGTTGCAGTGCGTCACGGTCACTGACCTGCTGGCCCACCGCGAGCACGCGATCTCCGCCGGCGCCAACGCGTCCGAGGTCTCGATGCGCGCCGGCCGGGCGCGCAGCTACACGGTCGACGACCCTGAGGGTCACCGCTGGTACTTCAGCGAGCCGCTGTAGCCTCGCCGAGACGATCCCCGGATGTGATCGGGAAGCTGCCCGGCAGCCCCCGGATGTCAGAGCCAGCCGAGCTCATCCGCCGCCCGCACCGCCTCGGTCCGGTTGCGAGTCCCGGTCTTGGCGATCGCCGCTGACAGGTAGTTGCGGACCGTCCCCTCGGACAGGAAGAGCTTCTCCGCGATCTCCGCCACGGTCGCTCCCGGCCTCGCCGCGACCAGCACGTCGCGTTCCCTGGCGGTGAGCGGCGATGCGCCAGCGGCCAGCGTCGTCGCCGCCAGCGCCGGGTCGACGACCCGCTGCCCGGCCGCGACCCGGCGGATCGCGTCGGCCAGCCGTTCCGGCGGAGCGTCCTTGACCACGAACCCGCACGCGCCGGACTCCATCGCCCGCCGCAGGTAACCGGGCCGCCCGAACGTGGTGAGGATGAGCGACCGGCAGCGCGGCACCTCCTGGGCGAGGACGCCCGCCACGGCCAGCCCGTCGAGTCCCGGCATCTCGATATCAAGCAGGGCGACGTCAGGCTGGTGCGCCTTCGCGATCGCGACGACCTCGTCGCCGCGTCCTACGGATGCGACGACCTCAAAGTCGTCCTCGAGCTCGAGCATGACCCCGAGCGCGCTGCGGATCAGCTCCTGGTCGTCGGCCAGCAGCAGCCGGATGCGCGCGCTCACCCGCTGCCGTCCGGCGCGAGCGCGACGCGCAGCCGCCAGCCCCCGGCCAGCTGCGGCCCGGCGTCGACGGTCCCGCCGGCGGCGGCGGCCCGCTCGCGCAGCCCGCTGAGGCCATTGCCGGGGCTCACGTGTCCCGGCAGGGCCGGCTCGCCGGGACCGTCGTCCACGATCTCGACCGACGACGGCGACAGCCGGACCGCGCACGAATTGGCCCTGGCGTGCCGGACCACGTAGGTCAGGCCCTCGCGGACCGCCCAGCCGAACAGCTCCTGATTTGCCGGGTCGACAAGGTCGGTGGCGGTGGGCAGATCGGCCGCGATGCCCGACGCCCGCAGCAGTTCCCGGCCGCGGGCAAGCTCGCCGGCCAGAGTGACGTCCCGGTAACCGGATACCGCGCTGCGCACGTCGGCCAGCGCCTGCCGGCACAGTTCCTCGACCTCGGCGATCTGGCTGACCGCCCGCGCCGGGTCGGTTGC
>JASHQV010000489.1 GCA_030038955.1 Solirubrobacteraceae bacterium | reverse complement strand
CTTCCCCGATGATCGACACCGGCGGGATGAGCTTCGTGCTCGCGGCGCTGCTCGTCGGTCTGGAAGCTGCGGAGCGGCGTATTTCGACCGTTCCCGGGCTGATCGCGATCGGGCTGCTGGTCGGAACGGCGGCCGCCACCAAGTACACGGCCACGATCTACGCCGTGGTCGTAGTTGGCGCCGTCGTGATCGTCGTCGGTCGTCGTCGCGGGCTGGGACTGCCACTCGCCGGCTTGATCTGCGGTGCGCTCCTGACGGCCGGTCCCTGGTATGCGTGGACGATCCACGTCGCCGGCGATCCCGTCTACCCGTTCGCGACCTCGCTGTTCGGCAACTCCCACCACTTGTGGACCCCGGCCGAGCTCCAGTTGCAGTCGCTCAGTGTCCTTGGAGGCGCTCAGCCCGGCATCATCTCGATCCTCCACCAGGACGTTCGCTTCCTGCTGGGGCGCGTCGTCTACAACACCGGCCTGCACCGCTCGCCGCTGTCGTGGTGGCTGGCGAGTGGCTATCTCGGCCTGCTCCTGCCCCGCGTCAGACGCGACCGCCTGTTCCGCGTGCTCGCGGTCGCTGGTCTGATCTCGCTCGCGGTGTGGATCGTCAGCTCGGCCAGCCCTCGGTACCTGCTGCCGGCCGTCGGCTTGCTGGCGCTGCTCGCCGGCCTGGCGGCTCACCATGCGCTGGCGCTCTGGGAGAGGCTACGGCCGCCGGTGCTTGGCTCTCGCTCGCTGGCGCCGCTGTGGTGCGCGTTAGCCTGCGCCGTCCTGCTGTGGACCTCGATTGGCTACGTAGCCTGGTACATCGGCTATGCCGGCGGTGGGCCACCCACCAGCGGGCCTGCTGTCACTGCATATCTGCGCGCTCAGATCTTCTGCTATCCCGCGGTCGAGTGGCTGAACAAGCGCTTTTCCTCCGACTACCGCGCGTGGGCATACGACTGTGAAGGGGCGAGGTACTACGCCCGCGGGCTGCTGATCAGCGACGCCTTCTCGGTTGGCGGCCGAGATCGCATCCTCGACGCGCAGGGGGAGCTGCCGCCGGCCAGAGCCTTGTGGCGCCGCCTCGAGCCGCTCCACGTGCAGTGGATGATCGTTCCCACGGTGACGCCTGCGACGCGGTCGCAGCTCGACGCGCACGGGCTCTTCACGTACATCACTACGGCCGCCAGTCAGGAGATCTTCGCGGTCGCTCCCGCCCTCAGGGGTGGGTCACGAAGTTGACCCTGCTACCCGTGTAGAAGGTCTGCTCAAACTGCATCAGGCTGTACGGCCCGTTGCCGTCGAGATCGAAGATCCGGTAGCCGGCGTCGTCGCGCAGCAGCTCGAAGATCGTTGCCGGGCGGGTGCCGAAGAAGTCGGCGGATCCCTGCCCGTGCTCGAAGATCACCACTGGGCGGTGCCGTTGTAGCGTCTCCAAGGCGCCGCGAAGCACCTGCTCCTCTGCGCCTTCCACGTCGATCTTGATGACCGCCGGGCGGTAGTCATCGGCGAGGATCTCGTCGAGCACCTCGAGCGGCACGACGATGTTCTCCACGTCTGCCTGCTCGCCGGTCGGCAGCGGACGCAAGCGCAGACCGCTCCAGCCCTCGGCGGAGCCCCGGACGTGGGCGAACTCCGACTCGCCAGCGGCGCTGGACAGCGCGGCCTGATGCACCTCCACCCCCGGAAACTGGTGGCGCAGGAGCTCGGCCAGCTCCGGGATCGGCTCGAACGCGATGTGGCGCCCCTGCGGGGCGATGCGCACGATGTCGCCTAGCACCGCGCCGCGGTGTGCGCCGACATCCACGCAGCCGGCGTCGGGCCACAGGGCGAATGCGAGCAGGCGTCGCATGCTCTGAAGATCGGTGGCATCTCGCCGGGCCGCTTGCTCCGCTCCGCTGAGCGGCTTCTGTTCGGTCTGCAGGTCATGGCCGAGCAGCGCCGCCGTGGCGGCGCGACCCCGGCGACGCGCGCCCGCAGCCCGTCTGCGCAGGTTCACGGGGCCGGATTATGTCGGTCCGCCCCCGACCTGTGCTGCCGCGTGTCGATCCGCTGCACTAGCGTTCTCGCCATGCGCCAGCTAGACACGAGGCTCGAAGGGGCGCTCCTGCTCGAGCCGACCGTCCACGGAGACGAGCGCGGCTTCTTCGTCGAGACTTTCCGGGCGAGCTGGCTGAGCGCGCTCGGCGTCGAGCGCGAGTGGGTCCAGGACAACCATTCCCGCTCGAGCAGAGGGGTCGTGCGGGGGATGCACTTCCAGCCGGGGATGGCCAAGCTCGTCCGTTGCGCGCGTGGAGCGATCTTCGATGTGATCGTCGACCTGCGGGTCGGCTCGCCGACGTTCGCCCAGTGGGAGGGACACGAGCTGAGCGACGCAAACCACCACCAGCTGTTCTGCCCGGACGGGTTCGCCCATGGGTTCTGCGTGACCAGCGAGGTCGCGGACGTCGTCTACAAGACCTCCAGCTATTACGACCCCGCTGCGCAGGTCGGATTCGCGTACGACGACCCCGAGGTCGGCATCGCCTGGCCATCCGGGGTCGTGCTGCGCGCCTCGCCCCGGGACGCCGAGGCGCCGCGGCTGTCGGAGCTGACCGAGCGACTGCCATTTCGGTACGCGCGCTGACGCCTCCCTGGTCCCGCGAGCGCCGGCGGCCTCGGTGCGGCATCATCTGAAGCCGACCGATGCGTGAGCGTCTTGCCGTCACTCCCGCTCAGTACCGCCGGGTTGCCTTCATCGCACTCGCCGCGCTGATGTTGATCGTCGCCACCGGCGCGGCGGTCCGCCTCACCGACTCCGGGCTTGGCTGCCCGACCTGGCCCAAGTGCTACGGACATCTGTACCCGCCGGCGCGGGCTCATGCGTTCGTCGAGTTCGGCAACCGGGCCGTGTCGGCGCTCGTCGGCGTCGTCGCGGCGGTGGCCGCGGTGCTCGCCTTCACGCGCCGCCCGTTCCGCCGTGACCTGGCCTGGTTGGCGGTGTCGCTGCCGGTCGGCGTGATCGCGCAGGCGGTGCTTGGCGGCTACACCGTGCGGGAGAAGCTGGCGCCGGGGTTCGTCATGTCCCACTTCCTGCTGTCGATGGTGATCTTGATCGCCGCCGTCGCGCTCGCCTGGCGCGCCAGCCACGAGCCTGGCAGCCGACCGCGCTCCACCGACCGCACGCTGGTCTGGTCGGTTCGCTGCCTGCTGCCGCTGGCAGCGCTGACGATCTTTGCGGGAACGGCTGCCACCGCTGCCGGCCCCCACTCCGGCGGGCTCGTCGGGCAGCACGTCAAGCGCTTGACGATCATGGGCAAGAACACGCTCGAGTGGGCCGTCCACCAGCACGCCACAGCCGCGGCGGTGTTCGGCGTGGCGGTGATCGGCGTATGGCTGCTCAAGCGCCGGCGCCAGCGCGGGCTGCCGCTTGACCCGCTGGAGCCGCTGACGGTGTTGGCGATTCTGCTGGCTGCACAGGGTCTGATCGGGAGCACCCAGTACGAGCTGCACCTCCCGGCCGCGATGGTCTGGGTCCACGTCGTGCTGGCCACGATCACGTGGGTCGTGACGCTCTGGGCGGTCGCCGTCGAGGGCCAGCTAGTGCCTCGGCGGACGTCGCTGCCGGTGCTCGACGAGCCACCCGAGCGCGTCAGCGAGACCGTCGGGACGCTGCAGAGCTCGTAGCGCCTACCGTCGGGTGTCCGACCGGCGTCACCGGCCGTCTCAGATGACGCTGCCCGCGCCTCGCCGACCGCTACGATCGTCGTGCGATGAGCAACGAAGGCCCGCCGTCGAAGGTCGCCGCTCCCGCCACCGGGAACGCCTCGCTCAGCATCTTCGTGGTCGATGACGAGGCCGATCTCCGGGACATGCTGACGCGCTCGTTCTCGCGCGAGGGGCACCGGGTCAGCGCGGTCGCGGACGGACGTGCGGCGATCGATCGCGCCACCACCGAGCACTTCGACATCATCCTGCTGGACATCGCGCTCGGCGCGGGACCGGATGGCTATGAGGTCTGCCGGACGCTGCGCTCGCGGCGCAACATGGTGCCGATCATCATGCTCACCGCGCTCGACTCCGAGGCCGACGCGGTCCTCGGCCTCGAGGCCGGCGGCGACGACTACGTGACCAAGCCGTTCGGGCTGGCCGAGCTGCGCAGCCGGATCCGCGCGGTGCTGCGGCGCGCCGGCACCCGCACGGCCGGCGTCGAGGTGCTCCAGGTCGGACCGATCACGCTGAACCGCTCGCAGCGCGAGGTGACCGTCGACGAGCAGCCGGTGCGCCTCACGTTCAGCGAGTTCGAGCTGCTCGACGCGCTGATGGAGGACCCGGGCCGGCTGCTGGGCCGGCAGGAGCTGCTGCGCGCAATCTGGGGTGACAGCGCCTACCGTGATCCGCGCGCGATCGACGTGCACATCCGCCATCTGCGCGAGAAGCTCGAGCCCGAGCCGGACAAGCCGCGATACATCCTCACCGTGCGCGGTGCCGGCTACCGCCTGCGAGGACCGTAGGCGCGATGCCGATTCGCCTGCGCTTCAGCACGTTCGGCCTGCGCGGCCGGATCGTCGGCGCGGTGCTGATCACCGCGGTCGTGACCCTGCTCGTCGCCGCAATCGCGCTGCTCCCACGCCTCGAGAGCTCACTGCAGAATGCCTCGAAGCAGACGCTGAAGAGCGACGTCGAGCACGCTCAGAAGGACCTCAAGAACCTCGCGTCGCTGCACTACGGCTACATCGTCCAGCTTGCAGGTGGGGGTCCGACGGGCAGCCTTGCCCACCTGTACGCGCACAGCGAGACGAAGCAGCTTCGCGGTGCCCTGGCCGAGCTGCAGACCCGCTTCAGCGCGCAGTACGTGACGCTGATCGGCTACATCTACGAGAACGGCGACGGCGGCCGGCCGGTGCTGTCCGTGGGCGGCCCCGGCCAGCCCGACCCGATGTTCCCCGGGGTCACGCAGGCGTTTCGCTCCGGAACCCCAGCGTACGGGTTCGAGACCAGCAACGGCCAGTACGTTCGCGCCGCGATCCCGCTCCCCGGCGACGACGCGGTGCTGTCGGTGTACAAGCCGATCGACGAGGTCCCGGCGGCGGCCACCGCCGTGCGCCGTGCGTTCGAGCTGGCGGCGCTGATCGGGCTCGTGCTGACGGCGCTGCTCGCGTTCCCGCTGGCGGCGCGGCTGGTGCGCCGCCTGCAGCGGCTGCGGCTGGCCGCCCTGCGGGTCGGCGCCCAGGGCACCGGCGTGCAGTTCCCGGTCGACCGCGCGCGCGACGAGGTGGGCGATCTGGCCCGCTCGTTCGCGATCATGCAGCGGCGACTCAACCAGCAGGAGGAGGCCCGGCGTGCGTTCGTGGCAACTGCGTCCCACGAGCTGCGCACGCCGCTGGCCTCGTTGGACGGGATGCTCGAGCTGCTCGCCGACGACCTGCGCGAGGGTTCCCTCGACCTCGCCGACGCCCAGGCACTGCTGGATCGCGCCCGGGTGCAGTCGCGCCGCCTCGGCCGCCTCGCCGCCGACCTCCTCGACCTCAGCCGTCTCGACGCCGAGGTGAAGCTGCGATCCGAGCCGGTCGAGCTGTGCGAGCTGAGCCGCGCGGTGGCGGCGGAGTTCGAGCTGCCCAGCCTCGAGCGCGGCGTCGAGATCGTGCTGCAGGAGGCGTGCGGGTCGGTGTGGGCACTCGCCGACCCCGGCAGCGTCGCCCGGATCCTTCGGATCCTGCTCGACAACGCCTTGCGGGTCGCCCCACGCGGAAGCCAGATCACCGTCGAGCTGGGCGACGCACCGACGCCGTGGCTGCGCGTGCACGACGCGGGCCCGGGCGTCAGCCCAGACGAGCAGAAGCTGATCTTCGAACGCTTCAAGCGCGGTCGGGACACAGGTGGCGAGGCCGGCTTTGGGCTCGGCCTCGCGATCGGCCGGGAGCTGGCGCAGCGGATGCAGGGCTCGCTGATGCTCGTCGACCGCGACGAGCCCGGAGCCACGTTTGCGGTCACGCTGGCGGCGGCGCGGGCGCCCGCCAGCGACAGCGTCCCGGCGACAGCCCGCAGCTGAAGCTGCGTCGAGGCCGCGCGACCACGCCAACTGTCACGATCAGGAGCGATGGATCAGCGGTTGATGACGACGATGCTCGACGTCGACGAGCATCACTGGTGGTACCGCGGCCGCCGCGCGGTGATCGAGCACGAGCTGACCCGGCTGTCGCTGGCGGACGACGCCAGTGCGCTCGACGCCGGCTGCGGCTCCGGTCGCACGCTGCTGCAGCTCGCCCGCCACTGCCCGCACGTGGCGGGGATCGAGCTGAGCGGCGAGGCGGCGAAGCTGGCGCGGCAGCGCGGCGACTTCGACGTCCGCACCGGGCGGATGGAGCAGCCGCCGTGGAAGCCGGGCACGTTCGACCTGATCACCTGCCTCGACGTGATCGAGCACACGCCGGATGACGTCGTCGCCCTGCGCGAGCTGCTGCGCGTCAGCCGCCCGGGCGCCTGGCTGATGCTGACGGTGCCCGCCTACCAGGCCCTGTGGTCGCTTCACGATGAGCTCAACCACCACTACCGACGCTACTCCCGCCGCCGGCTGGCACGCTCGCTGGCCGAGTCGGGCTGGCGGCTGGAGCGGATGACCTCGTTCAACAGCCTGCTGCTGGGTCCCGCCGCGCTGGTCAGGCTGCTCCACCGCTGGCACGTCGTCGCGAACCCGTACACGACCGAGCTGCAGCTGCCGCCGAGGTGGCTGAACGCGGCGCTGGAGCTGCCGTTGTGGCTCGAGTCACGGTGGCTGGCGAGCGGCCGCACGTTGCCGGCGGGCCTGTCGCTGCTGGCGATCGCGAGCAATCCCGCGCCCGTCGTGCGCGCGACTTCGCCGTCGCCGCCGCAGCGGCTACCCGCGGGCGCATGAGCCTGATCCTCCCAGCCGCGATCTTCGGCGTCTCCAGCAGCCTCGGCTACCTGCTGCCGGCGATCATCGGGCTCGAGTCGATGGGGATCCCGTCGCCGGGCGAGACCGCGCTGGTGCTGGCGGCGGTGCTGGCCAGCCAGGGCAAGCTGCAGATCTGGCTGGTGATCCCGATCGGGATCGCCTCGGCGATCATCGGCGATAACGTCGGCTTCCTGCTCGGCCGGCGCTTCGGGCGCGACGTGCTCGTCAGCACCGGGCCGTTTCACCGGCGCCGCGCGCGGCTGGTGGCGATGGGCGATCGCTTCTTCGCGCGCCACGGCGCCAAGGCCGTGTTCATCGGCCGCTGGATCGCCTGGGTGCGGTTCGCCACCGCCTGGCTGGCCGGGATCAACGGGATGCGGTTCGCCACCTTCTTCGCCTGGAACGCGCTCGGCGGCGTCACCTGGGGGCTGACCTACGGTCTGCTCGGCTACTACGGCGGCGAGGCGATCATCAGCGTGCTGTCGACGATCGGAATCGCGGCGGCGGTGCTGATCGTGTTGGTGCTGGTCGCGATCGTGGTCGCCGTCAAGCTGCGCGAGCGCCGCGCCGCCCGCGCCTACGAGGACACGGACGGCGCGCTCGGCGGCGCTGCCGGGCCGATCGACGGGCAGGGCGGATCCGGCGAGACCGCCCTGCCCGGAACGCCTACTTCGGGTCCGCGCCCGAGTCGAACTGCAGCGCGCAGGAGTTGATGCAGTAGCGCAGTCCAGTCGGCTGCGGGCCATCGTCGAACACGTGTCCGAGGTGGCCACCGCAGCGGCGGCAGACGACCTCGGTGCGCGCCATCCCGAGGCTCCGGTCTACATGCGTCTCGACGTTCGCGGCCACGGCCGGCTCGTAGAAGCTGGGCCAGCCGGTGCCCGAGTCGAACTTGGTGCTGGAGCTGAACAGCTCGGCGCCGCAGCCGGCGCAGTGATAGCTGCCGTCCGCCTTCATCTGCACGTACTCGCCGGTGAACGGCCGCTCGGTCGCCTGCTGGCGGAGCACCTGGTACTGCTCGGGCGTCAGCCGGGACCGCCACTGCTCGTCGCTCAGCTCGAGCTTCCGCTCGGTGTCTGTGCTGTCGGTATCCATGCCTTCAAGGTAGCGTGCCGCGAGTGCGGGGCGGGGTCCAGCATCTCCAGGATCAGCGCTGACCACGCGAACTGCGCCTGCCCCATGCCGACGCCGTCGTAAGGGTCGTAGTACTCGCGCAGGCCGCTGCGGCTGATCGCGGCGGCCGTGCGCGTGGCCAGCACGTCGGCCTGCTCCAGATAGCCGAGCCGTCTCAGTCCGAGCCACACCAACCAGGTTGCGTTCACCCACATCGGCCCGCGCCAGTAGCGGTGCTGGCGCCACGGCCCGGCGTCGTCGCGCTGGAAGCTGGGCTCGTCGGCGGCCACCGACGGGAGCCCCGCGGGCAGCCAGAAGCGTGCCGGATCCAGCAGATGCTGCTCGACCAGACGGTGGCCGATCGGCTCGGGCAGGTCCGGCAGGGCGAGCGGCGCCAGTGCCGTCCAGGTGACCGGGATGCGCCCGTCGGGGTGCGGCCGTGCGAGCGGCGCGAACAGGCCGCTGGCTTCGTCGTACATGCGCTCGACGATCGCTGGCGTCAGCGAGCTGCGGCCGAGCGCCAGCCGCGACAGCGCGTACAGCACGTTGGTCGCGACCTCGCAGCAGACGGGCCCGCCGCCGGCGAGGATCCGGCGGGCGTCGTAGCGCAGGCGGCGGTTGCGGTGCACGAGCGTCACGAACCCCGGGCGCGAGTGCGCGCGCGAGCGCCACACCGGGTCGAACTGCGGTGAGGCGTCGAGCCCGGACTCGTCGGGCTGCACGATCCAGATCAGCCCGTCGCCGTCGAGGTCGCGGTTGCGCTCGAGCCAGTCGACCTGCGCGCCGATCCGCGGCTCGGAGCGGGGGTCGCCGACCGCGATCAGCCACGCCCACGCCAGCAGCGGCGGCTGGATGCTGGAAGTCATCAGGGGGTGGTCGCCGACGACGTTGTAGGTGTGACGCCGCAGCCCGTGGAGCGGCGTGTTCCAGAAGACCGTGTGGCCGATGAAGCCGTCCGCGCGGGCGGCGCCGAGCAGCGAGCCCAGCTCTACCCGGGACCGGGCCGGATCGACGTGTCGCCAGGCGATCGCCGCGAAGCACGAGTCCCAGTACCACTGCCACGGGTAGTGGCCGGGGCTCGGGCACGTGTAGCCGAACGGCAGGCCGTCCTCGCGGCGCAGCCCCTGGCGCCAGTTCTCGTCCAGCATGCGCTCGCACAGGCGGCGGATGTCCCCCTGCTCGTCGGCGCCGATCACGTGCTCTCGGCGGTCTCGACGGGGCGGCCCGGATCCCGGCTCCACTGCGACCACGAGCCGGGGTACAGGCGACCCGCGGGAAGCCCGGCACGCTCCATCGCGAGCAGGTTGAAGCAGGCGCTGACGCCCGAGCCGCAGTAGCTGATGACACGGCTGTGGCGGTCGATTCCGACGGCGGCGAAGCGCCGGGCCAGCTCCGCCTCTGACAGCACCCGGCCGTCGGCGGCGAGCTGCTCCGAGGCGGGCAGGCTGCGGGCCCCGGGGATGTGGCCGGAGCGCGGATCGACAGGGTCGGGGCCGCCACCGAAGCGGTCTCGGTCGCGGGCGTCGATCAGCACGGTGTCGCCACCGAAGCGGTCGCGGGCGTCGACCAGCACGGCGTCGCCACCGAAGCGGTCGCGGGCGTCGACCAGCACGGCGTCGTCGAATGCCAGCTGATCGATCGTGACCAGTCGCTGCTCGGGCCACGGCCGGGGCGTAGCCGAGACGGCAGCCCGCCGTGGAGGTGGGCCGCTGTCGAGCTCGCCGGTCCAGGCCGCCAGCCCGCCGTCGAGCAGCGCCGCCGGCTGGCCGAGCACCCGCAGCAGCCACACGAGCCGGGCGGCGATCAGGCCGCCACCGTCGTCGTACGCGATCACCGTGTCGTCAGCACCGATCCCGAGCTGTCCGAGGCCGGCGGCGAACCGCTCCGGGCTGGGGAGCGGGTGGCGACCTTCGGCTTCGCTCGGCTCGCCCGACAGCACGTCGGTCAGCTCCAGGTAGACCGCGCCGGGCAGATGCCCTCGCTCATATGCGCGCCGGCCACTGCGCCCGTCGAGGTACCAGCGCACGTCGACCAGCGCCACCTCGGCGCGGTGGCGCGCGAGCCAGTCGGGATCGACGAACGGGGGGATCATCCGGCGCGATCGGCCAGCGCGCGAGGGAACGCTTCGGGGGCGTCGCCGAGCACGAGCGGGCCGTGTGAGACGAGCACGTGCTCGGCTCCCAAGTCGAGCAGCGGCGCCAGCATCCGACGTAGCCCGGCGCGCCCGCCATCCCGCTCCAGCCACGATTCTGGGCACATCGACAGGCTCCCCTCGCGGTCGCGCAGCATCGCGTCGCCGAACACCAGCGCGCGCTGCTCCGGGAGCCACACGGCGAGCTCGTCGTCGCGGCTCACAGGCACGGCTCGCAGTCGCTCGGGCAAGGCGTCGTCCGCGTCAGCGGGATGGTCGAACGGCGCCGAACCGACGTTGGCGGGCGGCGTCCGCGCCCACACCCCGGCGCCGTACCGGCTGTGAACCTCCGCGATGCTGCGCTCGTGCCAGAAGCACGTGCGCACGATCGCGGCGCAGCCTCCGTTGTCGGCCAGCAGCGCGTCAAGCGCGTCCCAGTCGGCGACCAGCGGGTCGATCAGCACGAGGCCCGCATCGGCCTGCACCGCCCACCAGGCGACCTCGGGGTCCCAGTCCTCGTCAGGGCTCCATTCGGGGTGATTGGCGGTGAGCCGCCAAACGCCCGGGAGGATCTGCGCATCACCGTTCAAGGCATCTAAACGCTATCGGGTGGCGCTGCCCACCCCGAGCGAGGGGTCGCTGCCCACCCCGAGCGAGGGGTGATGCACATAGTGCGCCTATAGGACGCATTATGTGCGTCAGGTCCTTCGGTACGGCTTGCGGAAGCGCGTGCGGCAGGGGAGCCGTTGGAGAGCTCGCCGGAGGCGTGCGGCACGGGAGCCGTTGGAGAGCTCGCCGGAGGCGCGCGGCAAGGAAGCCCTCAGAGCGGCTCGAGCACGATCAGGTGATCGTCGGCGTCGAGCACCGGGTCCTCGCCGACGCCGAGGTCGACCTGCCGCTCGCGGGCGATCCCCAGCACCAGCCTGCCGGCGCTCGCGCGGGCGCGCGACAGCGGCTGTGAGACCAGCTCGGGCGCGACCGGGGTCTCCGCGAGGCGGTAGCTGGTGGAGTCGACCAGCGACAGCAGCAGTCCTCCGGCCTGCGGCGTCTCGAGGCTCTTGGCCAGCGTGTGGCCGACCAGCTCGTCGCTCGCCAGCGTGTCGTCGATGCCGAGCTCGTGCAGCGCTCGTGCGACTGCCGGGGAGTGGGTCAGCGCGAACACCTCGAGCTGCGGGGCGAGGCTGTGGATCGCAACCGCGATCACGAGCGTGTCGGCGTCCTCGGTGCAGGCGATCAGCGCCCGGTTGGCGCGCGACAGGTCGCAGCGGCGGAGGATCGCCTCGTCGGTCGGATCGCCCGCGATCAGGTGGACCTGCTCGCCCAGCGCGGGCGGCTTGTCGGGGGCGACCAGCACTGTCTCCTCGCCGCTGCGGACGAGTTCCTCCAGCACCCGCGGAACGACCGGATGAGCGCCGAACACGATCGTGTACGAGCGGTTGGGCAGTCGATTGTCCATCCCGAGCATCCTCCTGATTCGGGTCAGCGCCGCCGCGCCGGTGACCAGCGCGAACACGGCGCCGACGGTGGGGATCGTCGTCAGCATCACCGCGGCTGCGACGATCCGGCCCGCGGTGTTGTGTGGCGTGACGTCGCCGTAGCCGACCGTTGTGGCTGTCGTCACCGCCCAGTACAGGCCGATCCCGTAGCTCACGTGCTGGGTGACCGCAAACGCGCCGGCGCCAACCAGCACGATCGCGCCCGCCAGGCCGACCAGCGCGCGAATCCGGTTGCGGTTGATCGTGCCGACGACGTGCGCCGCGATCAGGAACAGCGACATCGCAAGCTGAATCTAACGGCACCCCCGGCGTCAGCCGGTCGGCACCGCCCGATGGGCTCGGTCGGAGGGTGTGACCGCCGAGCAGGTTGGTCGCGGGGGAGCAAGTTAGTTGTGGACACAAGCAGTTTGCTATCCTCTACAGGTATGGAGCTTGGACTCGCAACGTTCGTCGACATCGGCCCCGGGGTCACGCCCGAGCAGCGCATGCGCGACCTGCTCGAGGAGGCCGAGCTGGCAGACCAGCTGGGCCTCGACGTGTTCGCGGTCGGTGAGCATCACCGACCTGACTTCGCCGTCTCGGCGCCTGCGGTTGCGCTGGCGGCGATCGCCGCTCGCACGCAGCGGATCCGCTTGTCGAGCGCGGTCACGGTGCTGAGCTCCGACGACCCGGTGCGTGTGTTCGAGCAGTTCGCGGAGCTCGATCTGCTGTCGGGCGGGCGGGCCGAGATCATGGCCGGACGCGGCTCGTTCATCGAGTCGTTCCCGCTGTTCGGATTCGATCTCGACGATTACGACGAGCTGTTCGCGGAGAAGCTCGAGTTGTTGCTCGCGATCCGGGATGCCAACCCTGTCACCTGGTCTGGCCGCCACCGCCCGCCGCTGGATGGGGCGGGCGTCTGGCCGCGCCCGATCCAGCAGCCGCTGCCGGTGTGGGTGGCGGTCGGCGGAACGCCGCAGTCGGTCGTGCGCGCAGCGGTGCTTGGGCTGCCGCTGACGATCGCGATCATCGGCGGCCAGCCGGCGCGCTTCCAGCCGCTCGTGGAGCTCTACCGGCGGGCGTGGAGCGAGGCAGGGCACCCGGGCGAGGCGGGACCGCTGGCGATCAACACGCATGCTTTCGTGGGCGAGACGCGTGCGGCCGCCGATGCGGCCTTTGCCGCTCCGTACCTGGCGATGATGAACCGGATCGGACGCGAGCGCGGGTGGCCGCCGTCGGGCCGCGCCGAGTACGAGGCGCTGGCCGCGCCCGACGGCGCGGTCGCGGTCGGCGATCCCGAGCAGGTGGC
>JASHQV010000488.1 GCA_030038955.1 Solirubrobacteraceae bacterium | reverse complement strand
CCGGCCACCAGCAACGCCTGCCACACGCCCGCGGCATCAGCGGGCGCCAGCAGCAGCTCAACGCCGTCCTCGCCGGTGTAGCCGGTGCCGCAAACGGTCGCCGGCCTGCCGGCGACCAACCGCTCGGCGCAGTGGAAGCGAGCCGGCAGCGGGCCGTCGCAGAGCGCCGTCACCAGCGCCCGCGCGTCCGGGCCCTGGACCGCCAGCATCGCGAACTCGTCGAACCGGTCGAGCACGTCGACGTCGAACACCTCGGCGTGCCGCCGGAACCACGCAAGGTCGCGCTCGTGATTGGCCGCATTGGTCACCGTCAGGAACTCGCAGTCGCTGAGCCGGTAGCTGAACACGTCGTCGAGCACGCCACCGGCGTCGTTGCACAGGACGCTGTACTGGGCGCCACCCTCGGGGATCCGACGCACGTCATTGGACAGCAGCCGCTGCAGCAGCCCGAGCGCCTCCGGGCCGCGCGTCTCGATCTGCCCCATGTGCGAGACATCGAACACGCCGACGCCGCAGCGGACGGCGAGGTGCTCCTGACGGATGCCCACGTACTGCAGCGGCATCTCCCAGCCGGCGAACGCCACCAGCTTCGCCCCAGCCGCACGATGGGCAGCCAACAGCGGCGTGTGGCGAAGCTCCTGCGCCGGTTGGGTGGTCACGCCCGTGAGGCTACAACGCCCGGACGTGGTCTCTCGCTCACCGGGCCGGGGCGATCTGCTGGGTGGCGCGGTACAGCGACTGCATCACCGCGAACGACGGCTTCGGGTTGCCGTAACGGTCGAGCACGCCCTTGTCGACGATCGGCGGCGTGCCGAGCGGGTCGCCGCCGTCGAAGCCCGGCTTTGCCGCAAAGTCCTGCATCGGGAAGTAGATCGCCGCCGTCAGCCACGGCTTCGTCGCGAACACGCCGAGCGTGAACTCGATCTGGTTGATCTGGTAGGCGTAGGTGCCGCGCACCTCCACCGGCCCCGTGCGGTTGCCGCCGTAGCCCCACTCGCTGATGATCAGCGCCTGGTGTGGGTAGCAGGCACGGAGGCTGTCGAGGTAGGGGCTGAGCGCATCGCGGTCGTCATTGGAGCCGTCGCCCGAGTCGAACCAGCCGAAGTACTCGTTGACGCCGATCACGTCCAGCGGAGCGTAGGCCGAGCGGCACGGGTTGCCCGGCCAGTTGAGGATCGCCATCGCCACCGGCCGGGTTGGGTCGAGCTGATGCGCCTCGGCGACCGCCTGCTCGATGTAGCGCGCCTGCCCCGAGCTGGGCGGTACCGGCAGCTCGTTGCCGATGCTCCACAGCAGGATCGAGGGGTGGTTCTGGTTGGCCTCGATCGAGTCCTTCAGCAGCGCCAGCGCGTGCGCCCGCCACGAGGCCTGCTTCAGGTAGGCGTCCTTCGACTGGTACACCGGCACCTCCGACCACAGCAGGATGCCGTCCTCGTCGGCCATCTGCTCGAGCTCGGGATCCAGCGGGTAGTGCGCGCGGATGATGCCGGCGCCGAGCTCCTGCACCCAGCCGATCAGCTGCCGCATCTGCGCCATGTCGAGCGCGGCGCCGGTCGTCGCGGTCTGCTCGTGCAGGTTGACGCCGCGCAGCGTCAGCAGCCGCCCGTTCAGCTCCAGCCGGCCGCTGGCCGTCCGCGTGATCTTGCGGATCCCGCTCTCGAACGTGTAGCCGCCGAGCCGCTGTCCGGAGCGATCGGACAGCGTATCGGTCGCCTCGTACAGCTGCGGGTCGAACAGCGCCCACAAGCGGGGGTGGCGGACGACGGTCGTGGCTGTCGGCGTCCACGTCCCGCCCGCCGGGATCGTCGCCCGGCCGAAGTGCAGGCTGTGGTCTCCGTAGCGGCCGCTGAGCTGCACGGACTGGGGCCGGGAGGTGAGGTTGCGCACGGTCGCTCGCTCGAAGATCGTGGCGGCGCAGCGTGCGCATCGCAGCTCCGGCCGGATCACGACCGAGTCGAGGTCGGCCCTGGACACCGGTCGCAGGTAGACGGCGTCGAGGATGCCGCCGAAGTTCCACCAGCCGCCGCTCGGGCCGGGCGGGAAGTCGGCGCCGGTGCGCCGGTCGTCGACGCGCACGATCAGACGGTTGACGCCCGCGTGCAGGTGCGAGAGCGCGAGCTCGAAGGGGATGCTGGCGATCTCGTGCTCGCCCAGCCGGTGCCCGTTCAGCCACACGGTGGCGCTGTAGTTGACCGACTCGAACTCGATCATCCACTTGCGGTCGAGCTTTGGGACGTAGCCGGCGAACGCCCTCGCCGGGAGCGTGAAGTCCCGCCGGTACCAGCCGACCCACCCGTTCATGCTGGCGCTCGTCAGCTGGCCGGCGTTGTACGAGTTGGGGATCGTCACCGGGCTCCAACCCTCGGTCGATGCGCGGTCTCGCCACCAGCCCTGCTTCAGGCCGATGTCGCCGACGTCGGGACGGAACAGCCAGGTGCCGCCCAACAGGTAGCGGTCGCTGGGGCCGTCGCTCATCAGCGCCCCCTTGGTCGGGGACGTCGCCGTGTACGCCGGCTGCGTCTGGGCCGATGCGGCGGCGGGGGCCGCCAGCGCCGACACGGCAACGAGCACGGCGGCCGTCAGGGTGGCGGTCAAGGCGGCGATCGGGGCGGCGCGGAAGCGCCCGCGGATCACTTGCGGATCCTCACTCTCAGCATGACCGTGGTCACGTTGCCGGCCTTGTCGGCAGCTCGGACCGTGATCCGGTAGCTGCCGCGGCGGGTGTAGACGTGCTCGGCCCGGCGGATGTTCGGCTGCTTGCTGGTGCGCGAGCCGTCGCCCCACGAGATCCTCACCCAGGCCAGGCCGGAGGCCTTCGCGCCGTGCTGCGGCGCCGGTCGGTCGGCGGCCTCGATGTGCAGCGTCAGCACCTGCCTGGGAAGGCGCCGGCCGCTCAAGTGGAGGCGCACCCGCGGCGGGACCGTGTCGACGAACACGGTCGCGCTCGACCCGGTGCTGTGCAGGCCGCCGGGGTTGGTGGCGGTCACGTGCCACGTGTGCGGACCGTCGATCAGCGAGCCGGGCAGCCGCAACGAGGTGGCCGTCGTGCTCGCGACCATGTGCCTGTCGAGCGTGATCTCGTAGCTCACCGGACCCCAGCGGTCGCTGGCCGCGCTCCACCGCAGCATCGGGTGCGACGAGCGCGAGTACGCGAGCTTACGGCTCGGATTGGCCGTCCCCGGCGCCGCGTACAGCTGTACCAGCGCGAGGCTGAGCGCGCCGGGGTCGCCCTGGATCCAGGCGACGGCCGCGTCGAGCGCGTTGTCGCCCGCCGCTGCCACGCCGTCGCCGGTCTGCAGCGGCGCGCCGGTCGCCGACAGCTGAATCGGGGCGCCAAGCGTCGAGCCGCCGTTGGCAAAGCGCGCGACCACCTCGGACTGGGACGGGAACGGGGTCTGCTCCCAGGCGATCATGCTGGAGCGCGCCCCGGTGATCGCGGGCACGCCGACGATCGGGCTGACGCTCGCCGTCGCGTTCGCCACGCCGGCAGCGCCGAGGACCCCGTTGGAGCCGAGCGGCGTGGCGATCAGGCTGTCGTCGGTGTCGTTGCTGGCGAGGACGAAGCCGGTGCCGTACTCGCCCATCGCGATCCCGGGCGAGCCGGCGCTGTCGCTCGAGCCGGTGCCGATGCCGTCGACCGCGGCCGCCGGCTCCACGTCCTCGGCGATCAGTCGCGTCATCAGCACTCGGGTCTGCGTGTGCCCATCGGAGCTCAGCTGCTCGTCGAAGGCGATGTCTGGATAAGACGAGTCGCCGCCGACCGAGATCGACGGATCGCCGGCGCTCACCTCGGTCTCGCCGTCGAAGCTCGGGGGGTCGAGCAGCTCGTCCTCGACGCTCGGCGAGGTGCCCCACACGCGCCGCGAGTAGACGTGGCCGTTCTCGCCCCAGGCGACGATCGCGACGCCGTCGCCAGCGGTGGCGACGACCGGCCGCCCGGCGCCCGTGCCGGCGTCGTCCCCGGGGCTCACGTTGAGCGGAGCGGTCACCGCCGACCACGTCCCCGCGTAGAAATAGTCGGCATCGACATCGGTGCCGCCGGCGGCCGAGGCGGTGTAGGCGAGATATGCCTTGCCGAAGTTGCTCATCTGGATCGATGGGTTGTCGGCGTCCGCGTGCAGCTCGATCGGCCGCTTCCAGGCGTCGCCGCTCCCGGGCGTCTCGGCTACGTACAGGTTGCCGGAGTTGATGAACGCGACCAGCACGACGCCACCGTTGCCGGCCGCCTCGACGGGCTGCGACGAGGCTCCGGTCAGCCCCGGGTCGACTCTCACCGGCGGCTGGAAGACGCCGCCGGCAAGCCGCGAGACGAATACGTGCTGGACGCCGCCGACGTCGGCCAGGTAGGCGATCGCGCCGGTGCCGTCGCGGGCGATCGAGACGCCTCCGAGCGACGTCGGATCGCTGTCCGGGCCCGCGATCACCTGCACCGGGCCCGGCGCCTGCGAGCCGGCGGCCGCAGCCGGGGAAGCGAGCACGAGCCCGACGAGCAGCAGTCCAATGCACGTCAGCCCGGCCGACCGGAAGCTGCGCCCCTTGCCCTGTTCAGATTGTCCAGCGAGCGGTCCGACAGCGACTAGAACCGGGGCCGTAGATCGAAGTTGCGCGCCACACAGGCCGTGACCCGCGGCCCTAACCGTGCTTCCGCGCGGCCCTAACGGTCCTTCAAGAACGACGGGATGTCGATCTCGTCGTCGCCGATCTCCAGCGACGAGCGCTGGCGATCGTCCATCGTCACGTCGCGACCGCGACGCGGGCCCGACGGCTGACGACCGCGCAGGGCGTCGCCGCGCGCCAGGCTACCGTGATCGAAGCCGGTCGCGATCACCGTCACCCTGACGTCGTCGTCCATCGCGTCATCGATCACGGCTCCGAAGATGATGTTGGAGTTGGAGTCGGCCGCGCTCTGGACGATCTCGGCTGCCTCGTTGACCTCGAACAGGCCGAGGTCGTGGCCGCCGGTGATGTTCAGCAGGATCCCCGTCGCTCCCTCCACCGACTCCTCCAGCAGCGGCGAGGAGATCGCGATCTTGGCTGCCTCGGCGGCGCGGTTCTCGCCGGCCGCGTTGCCGATTCCCATCAGCGCCGTGCCGGCGTCGTGCATGATCGTGCGGACGTCGGCGAAGTCGAGGTTGATCAGCCCGGGGATCGTGATCAGGTCGGTGATCCCCTGGACGCCCTGTCGGAGCACGTTGTCGGCCTCGCGGAAGGCGTCGAGGATCGTCGTCCGGCGTTCGACGATCGCCAGCAGCTTCTCGTTGGGGATGACGATCAGCGTGTCGACGAACTCGCGCAGCTTGGTGATCCCGTCCTGCGCCTGGCGCGCCCGCTGGGTGCCCTCGAACGTGAACGGTCGGGTGACCACGCCGACGGTCAGGGCGCCGATCTCGTTCTTGGCGATGTCGGCGATCACCGGTGCCGCGCCGGTGCCGGTGCCGCCGCCCTCACCGGCGGTCACGAACACCATGTCCGCGCCCTTCAGGCCCTCCTTGATCTCGTCCCGCGACTCGGCCGCGGCGCCCTGTCCCACCTCCGGGTTGGCGCCGGCTCCGAGACCCTTGGTCATCTCGTGGCCGATGTTCAGCTTGATGTCGGCATCGCACATCGCGAGCGCCTGCGCGTCGGTGTTGCAGGCGATGAACTCGACCCCGCGCAGGCCAGCGTCGACCATGCGGTTGACCGCGTTCGTGCCACCGCCGCCAACCCCGACGACCTTGATGACTGCGAGGTAACTACCGCTTTCCATGTTGGTACCGTCCGACCCTCGATCTATCCTTGAAGCTTTCAGCGCACGGTCGCGCGTTGCGAGAGTTTCCCACGTTACGGGCGCTAACGGCGGGAAGTCAACGAGATGCCAGGTTCGCAAGAAACCTTGCAGATCGCCAGACCCTCGATTTTCACCCGAGAGTGAAGCCTGAGGACTCAATGAAGCTCAAGTTGAGGGTTAGAGTGTGCTGGACGTGGGCCTCGGCAGCGCCGCTGGTCGTCGAGGGCGCATTTAGCGAGCTCTATGCCCGCTAAATGCGCCCTCGACGATCTTCAGTGCGGTGACGGTCGCCACGGTCGTGGGCCGGGCGCACTGAGTGACCCCGGTGCGGTGACGGTCGCCGCAGTGGGGGTCCGGGCGCGCCGAGTGATCCCGGCGCGGTGGCGATCCGGGCGCGCGCCGGCCGGACCGGTTGGCGCGGCTGGTCCGAGACTAGTGTCGTGCGTCGTAGATGCGCGACACTAGCCGCCGCCGGAGTCGGTCGCCGTGGTCGCGACGCCGGTCGTCCCCGTCGTGCTGGAGGACGAGCCGGACGAGCCGCTCGTGCCGGTCGGCGCTCCCGCCGCGGGGCGCTGGGGATCGGTGAGGTCGATGTACGCCGCTCCCTGCGAGCTGGCGCTGCCGAGCACGGCCAGTGCGGCGGCCCACTTGGCGCGCAGCTGTGAGCTGTCGCCGAAGCGCAGCTGCGGTCCGCGACGTAGCTGTACGACCACATCGCCGCCGCTGTCGGCGGCGCTCTCGATGCGCGCGAGCAGCGTGTACGGCGCCGCCGACAGCACGGCGAGCGCGGCCTCGGCGCCGGCCCCAGCAAGGTGGCTGCCGGCCTGCGCCTGGCCGGCCGTGATCGTCGGTAGCTGACCGTCCGAGCGGCTCGGCTGGAGCAGCATCCCGTCGCTGGAGACGGCCAGCGTCGTCCCGCCGAGATCGACTCTGGCGACCGGCACCTGCTCGTCGACGCGAATCACGACCGCGTGCGGGAGCTGCGTCTCAACGGTCAATGTCCGCACGTCCGGATACGGCTCGACCGCCGCGCGCAGCTTGCCGATGTCGATGTCGAGCGTGCTCATGCGCACGACCGCGGTGCGCAGCGCCTGCCGGATCTGGGGCACGTCGGGACCGCTCAGGCCGACGATCTTCACCTGCGAGACAGACACGAACGGGGAATCCCGAAACCACAGCCAGAAGCAGCCGGCGAACACCGCGAGCACCACCACGATCAGAGCGAGCCGCGCCCGCGTCAGCCGCAGGTGAACGGCGACGGCGCTGAGCGCGGCGACGGGCCGGCTCCGCATCCACAGTGCCGCCACGCGGCGGTGGCCGTAACGGGTGGCGCTCATCGTCTCGTGCGCGCGAGACGCTGCCGCAAGCAGCGACTGCGGTCGGCGCTCATCCCCTCCGCCAGTCCTCGGGGAGCGGCACGGGGCCGAGCGCCTGCACCTCGGGCTCGAGCTCGACGCCGAACCGCTCCCGCACGCGGCGCCGGCCCTCGGCCAGCAGCTCGACGACGTCAGCGGTGGTGGCGTCGCCGTGGTTCTCGATGAAGTTCGCGTGCTTGCCGGAGAAGCCGACGCCACCGATGCACAGCCCGCGGCAGCCGGCGAGGTCGAGCAGCTGACCGGCCGTGCGTCCGTCGGCCCGCGGATCCTCGGGATTCTTGAAGGTAGAGCCAAACGTCTTGATTCCCGATGGCTGCGCCTGCCGGCGGCGACTCCGCATGTCCGCGAGCGTCGTCCGCACTTGCGCACCCGGGGCCCGCTTCAGCTTGAACGCAGCTCCGGCAACAACCTCGCCCGGCCGCAGCGCAGAGCGGCGGTAGGCGAATCGCAGCGACTCCGGCGGCCGCCGCTCGACCCCGGCCGCATCGACCACCTCCGCCCACGCGAGCACCGAGGCGAGCACGCCGCCATAGGCGTTGGCGTTCATCCGCACGGCGCCGCCGACCGTGCCGGGGATGTTCACGCCGAACTCGACTCCGCTCAGGCCGGCGCGGGCAGCCGCCGCGGCCACCGCGGGCAGGCGGGCGCCGCCGCCGCACAGGATCGTCTCGTCTTCGTGGTCCACTTCGATCTTGCTCAGCTCTCCATCCAGCTTCACGACGAGCCCGCGAACGCCTTCGTCCGCTACCAGCAGGTTCGACCCCGACCCGACGACCCCTACCTGGAGCTGCTCGCTCGCCGCCCAGGCAAGCGCCCGCCGGAGCTCCTCGAGGTTCGCCGCACGGATGAAGAACTCGGCCGGCCCACCCGTGCGCACCGTCGTCAGCCGCGCCAGCGGGTAGTCCCGCCGCACGCCGGTTGGTGGGTCGGACATGGCGATCAGGGTAGACGCGACATCGGCGGCCGCGAACGGCGCCCCTACGACTCCGCGAGCAGCGAGCGCGCCAGCGCGTCGACGTTTCCGGCGCCCATCACGAGGCACAGATCGCCGGGGCGCAGGACGCCGCGCAGGTAGGACTCGGCGTCGCCGAGGCCCGGCATCCAGGCGACCGGCCGCCCACCGCCGGCGTCGGCCGCGGCGGCCGCCACCGTGCGTCCGTCGACGCCCGGGAAGTCCGCCGCTCGCTCGCGCGCCGGGTACACGTCGACCACGACCGCCACGTCGGCGGCGGCCACCGCGACCCCGAGCTCGCGCGCGAGCGCACGCGTACGCGAGAACAGGTGCGGCTGGAAGCACGCGACGACGCGCTCGGGTGCGAGCGTGCGGGCCGCCGCGATCGTTGCCGCCACCTCCGTCGGATGGTGGGCGTAGTCGTCGTACACCGGCACGCCCGCGCCGGTCTGCCCGAGGCGCTCGAGGCGGCGCCGGGCGCCCCTGAACGAGGC
>JASHQV010000487.1 GCA_030038955.1 Solirubrobacteraceae bacterium | reverse complement strand
TCGTCGATCAGGATGTTGTCGACCTCGTCGACGATCGCAAACGTGTGGTATGGCGAGCCGCCGTCCTCGGGCTTCGGACGGCCGCCGTGCTGGACCTTCTCCTCGAGCGAGGTGGCCATGTTGTCCCGCAGGTAGTCGAATCCGAACTCGGAGTTGGTGCCGTACGTCACGTCGGCTGCGTACGCGGCCTGCTTCTCCTCGTAGGGCTGCATGTTCTGGAGCACGCCGACGCTGACGCCGAGCAGGTCGTAGATCGGCTTCATCCACATCGCGTCGCGTCGCGCCAGGTAGTCGTTGACCGTGATCAGGTGCACGCCGCGCCCGCCGAGCGAGTTCAGCACGATCGGCAGCGTCGCCACCAGCGTCTTGCCCTCGCCGGTCTTCATCTCGGCGATCGCGCCGTCGTGCATCACCATCCCGCCGATCAGCTGCACGTCGAAGTGGCGCAGCCCGGTCGTGCGCCGAGCTGCCTCGCGAACCAGCGCAAAGCACTCGTACAGCAGGTCATCGAGGGGCTCGCCGCCGCGCGCGCGCTCGCGCAGGAGATCGGCGGTCTCGCGGAGATCCTCGTCGGTCGAGGCCTCCATCTCCTCCTCGAACGCGTTGATGCGGCTGACGCGCTCCTCGTACAGCTTGAACTTCTTGGCCTCGCCCATGCGAAGCGCACGGTCGATCAGCGACATTGCTCAAGCGTAGCGCCCGCCAGCGGGGCCGCGGAGACCTCCGCGCACCCCCACTGAAGGCGGTCCCTGGGAGCCCGGGCCGGCGGCGGGCCGAGCTACTGCGCCGCCGTCAGCCCGCCCGGCGGCAGCTCCGCCTGGGCCGCCGCGACCGTCGCTCCCCGCGTCTCGCGCCGCTTGCGCCGCCGCTCCCGGTGGCGCTTGACCTGCACGGCAAGCTCGTCGCTGACCTCCGTCACCGAGTGCAGCAGGTCGCTGCTGGAGCTGCGGGCGCGCAACGTCACTCCCTTCAGATGCAGGGTCGCCTCGGCCACCTGGCTGTCCGGGTTGGCCGGGTTGCGCTCCTGGAAGACCTCGACCTCGAGCTCCGCCAGCTCCGACACCTGCCGGTCGACGACTCGGAAGCGGCGCGTCACGTGCTGCTTCAGCCGCTCGGAGACCGGAACATTTCGACCCTTGACCTCGATCCGCATCACGGACCTCCCTAGCTCGGCGGGGTAGACGTGTTCCCGCTCAGCGTACGCACATGCCCGGCGTTTGTCGATGGGACAATGGACGTATGTCCCCGACGATCCAGTGGACGTTCGACCCGAGCGTGATCGCCGGCATCGCGGTCCTGTCGGTCGCCTACGGATGGGCCTGGCGCCGGGCGCGACGGCCGGAGATGCCGCACCCCCCGGGCTACGGGCGACTGCTGGTGTTCGCCGCCGCGATGGCGGCCGTGCTGATCGCGCTGGTCTCGCCGATCGACTCGATCGCCGACGACCTCATGGTGATCCACATGGTGCAGCACATCTTGTTGCTGGACATCATGCCGATCCTCCTGATCCTGAGCCTCACGAAGGGTCTCCTGCGGCCCGTCACGCGGCGCCTCACGCGGCTCGAGCAGCGGGCCGGGATCTTCGGGCACCCCGCGTTCGCGGTGTGCTTCTACGTCGGGATCATGTGGCTGTGGCACATCCCGGCGATGTACGACCTGGCGCTGCGCAACCCGAACAGCTGGCACGTGCTAGAGCACATCTGCTTCAGCGCCGCCGGCACCCTCTACTGGTGGCATCTGCTGTCGCCGATCCGCACGCGCATGCGCCTCGGCGGGATGGGGCCGGTGATGTACATGGTCGTGACCAAGCTCGGCGTCGGCGTGCTCGGGGTGCTGCTGGCGTTCTCGCCGCGGGCGATCTACGGCTTCTACATCCACCAGCCCGACTACTGGGGGCTGACCCACGTCGAGGACCAGAACATGGCCGGCCTCGTGATGGCGCTCGAGCAGTCGATCGTGATGGGGATCGCGCTCGTCTGGCTGTTCGTGCGGATGCTCGTCGAGAGCGAGCGCGAAGCGCAGCGGGCCGAGCGCTACGAGGACGTCGCGCTGACCGGCGCGGGGCCTGAGCGCGGTTAGCCTCTACCGGCCTGACCCGAGCGTCCGACGAGACGACCGAGACCGGCCTGACCCGGGGTCGTGGCCCACCAGGCCACGACCCCGGAGACCAGCGTCAGCTCAGCACTTGTCCTTGCCCGACTGGGTTGTCGAGAAGCGGTTCGTGCCGTTGGTCGTGTCCGTGTAGGTGACCTTGTACGGCCGCTTCCCGGCCTTGCAGCCGACGGTCTCGAAGTAGCCGACCTTCTTGCCCTTCGACTTCCCGGAGATCGTCTTCCAGGTCAGCTGCTCGTGGGTGAGCGAGGCATACAGCCCGAGGTTGGCCGCGTTCGTCGAGACGTCAGCCGGCAGCGGCACGTTCAGCACCATGTTCTTGCCCGAGCGCGAGAAGGTCGCCTTGTACGGTGCGGCCGAGCCCGTGTGAGCGCCAGGGCACGCAGTCACGCTGGGCACGATGAAGAAGAACCAGACGTAGTTCTTGCCACCGTTGTAGACGTTCAGGGTCAGCGGGCCACAGTTCTCGGAATACGTAGGGTTGCGGTCTGAACGGCCAAGCCGCGACGTGACGGTCCCGGTCGCGACCAGCGACTTGCTGGGGCAGCCTGTGCCCCCGCTCGACTCGATCTTCGAGGAACTGCAGGTCGAAGCGAGACTCGTGTCGACCTTCAGCCCGTAGATCGTCGTCTTGATGTCCTTCAGCGGCGCCGCGTCGTAGCCGGACTCGCTGGACTTGACGTTGATCGTCTGGCTCCAGCCGACCGGGACCGGCTTCTTGGCGCTCCCCGCCTTGTTCGGAGTCACCGTGGTGCTGCCGCTATAGGAGTTCGGATCGGTGGCCGCCCAGGCGGCCGCCGCACATACCAGCGCGACCAGGACCGTGCCGGCGATGATGATGCGCTTCAACTGGATCCTCCTTGGATCGATGTTCGTTCGAGGGCCTTAGAGCGTGGAACAAAATGACGTGCGATCGAGGCGTTCCAGGACCAAGCTGGGCGCCGCCTGTGGTCGCAGCAGGTATTGAAATACCTACAAGACCGCAGGTGGTGAGCCAGCGCCGGTCATCGGACGCATCCGGCGCGCGCTCATTTTGAGAGGCGCTCTTAGGCCAGTGACTCATGGCAGGCTCTGAAGTTGCGGGAAATTCGTGCTAAGGCCTGTTAGGCCCGTCAACCGCTCGATCGTCTCGCCGAGCGGCGCCTGGGCCCGGCAGCTGGGTCCGTCCGGGTCGGCGGTGTAGTAGACCGACTTCAGCACGGCGGCGAGGCTCGACGGGATCGAGCTGCTCAGCGTCGGCAGCGCGCGGTCGGTGCACAGGTAGCTGCCGAACACCTCCAGGCCGCTGCGCAGCAGGCTGTAGCCGCCCGGCTGCATGTACGGGTCGGAGCGGTTGCTGTACGGCCGGTGCGAATAGGCGGTCAGCGACTCGGGGTTGACCGGGTTGGACACCCGCAGATAGTGCAGCAGCTTGTTCTGGGCGATGTTCTCGGCGGTCGCCTCGGTGCTGGCGGTGCCGTTGGCGAAGAACGCGGCGAGCTCGCGGCGGTAGACATTGAGGTAGTCGAGCACCGGCACGACGCCCCCGAGGTACGGCGTCAGCCGCGCCAGCAGCGGCTCGGACTGATGCAGGAAGCGCTCGATCGCCGGGATCCCCTTGCGCGACGCGGTGACCGCGGGGCCGAGGTAGACGAGCGCTGTGCGCAGCGGTGGCGCCACCGCCGCCACCGCCCTCAGCGCCGGTGACAGCTGCCTGGCGGCCGGGCGCAGCTCGTCGACCAGCGGCTTGGCCGTCGCCGAGAACCGGTCGACCCGGGCGATCGTCTCGCGGGTGGCGACGAGGAACGACGGAAACGCCCTGACCGCGGCGGCCAGCGAGCGGTCGCTTGCCGCGGTCGCCGCGAACACCGTGTCGGCGTTGCGGATCAGCGCCTGCAGCGTCGCCGGCGAGTGCGCGACCGCGCCGAGCACCTCGCTGCCGTCGCGCAACAGCGTGCGGGTGGCGGCGCCATCCCGCTGCAGCACGCTGAGCACGCCGCTGACGTTGGTGGCGAACGGGTACAGCTCGGCGAGCGCATCGTTGACGTCCTCGCCGCGGCCGGTCAGGGCGACGCCGTCCTGCTGCATCCACTGCTCGAACGCCTGCCGCGTGCGGGCGTCGAAGGTCGACAGGATTTGGTCGAGCTGCACGGTCGGCGCCACCTGCGCCTCCGGCAATCGCCCCCCGTCCGGGATCATCGGCCCGTTGCGAGTTCCTGGCGACAGCGCCACGTAGGTCTCGCCCAGCAGCGTCTTCTGGCGCAGGATCGCGCGGGTGTCGGCCGGACGCGGCGCATACCGGGGGTCGATCTGGATCACCGCCCGGCTCAGCCCGGTGCGGCGATCGAGCGTCACGCCCACCACCTGCCCGACGTCGACGCCGGCGATCTCGACGTCGGACTGGGGCGCGAGCTCGACCGCCTGGGGGAACTCGACGCTGAAGCGGTAGCCCTGCGGCGCCAGCGGCACCGAGCCGCCGAACGACACCCACAGGAACAGCAGCAGGCCCACGCACGAGCCCGCGAACAGCGTCATCACGGCGATCTTGCTGCGGCTCGGGGCGAGCGTGTTCATGAGGTCGCGGCGGGGCAGTAGGAGGACTTGAGCGTGCTGGCGTCGGGCGCGTTCAGCAGGTCGAGCAGCGGCGTCAGCGAAGGCACCGACTCGACCAGGACCTTCTCGAACACGTACAGCGCCGAGCAGGAGGTCATGAACTGCGCCTGAATCAGCGGGCCGTTGGCGTCCTGCAGGGTCGTCAGGCTGTCGGCGTTGTGGGCCAGCCAGGCGCCCCAGAACAGGTAGCTGTGGCTGCCGCCGGACTGGTAGGCGAGCGTGTTGAACAGCGTGTTCAGCACGCCGATCGAGCTCGACAGCTCCGGTGTCGCCCCGCTCAGCTTGGCTGCGGCGGGACGCAGCGCCCGCGCCAGCGGCTGCACGGCCTCGGCGAACGGTCGCAGCTGGTGCTCGATCACGGGCGTGGTGTCGCGGGCCAGCGGCCGCACCGCGCGCAGCGCGGAGGGGAGCGCCCGCGCGAACGGCTCGAGCCGCCCGAGCGCGGTGCCGCTGGCGGTCGCGAAGCTGCGCACGCTGCTCAGCGTCGAGCTCGTCTGGCGGAGCGTGCCGGGCAGCGCGCTCAGCCCCGCCTCGAGCGCGGCATCCTGCGAGGAGATCGCGCCGAAGTCGGCGTTCGAGGCCCGGATCAGCGACGCCAGCTGACCGTTGACGCCGGCGAGCGCACCCGTCACCAGGTCGAGGTTGTGGATCGCTCGGCGGAGGTTGTCGCTGCGCTGCGCCAGCAGCGTCGCGAATGTCTGCGTGTTGCGATCAAGCGGCGCGAACCGCTTGAAGATGCCACGGAGCTGAGCGACTGTGCTGGCGCTCGGCGTTTCGGACGTGGCGCCCTTGCCGGCGAACGCCTCGGAGCCGCCCGACAGCAGCAGCAACAGGTAGGTGCGGGTGTCGGCGTCGAGCGACCCCAGGATCTGATCGACGTCGATGTCCGGCTCGGTGGCGGCGGCCGTGAGGCTGCCACCGCTGGGGATCGCACCGGCGCTGCGGGTGCCCGGGTCGAGCGCCAGGTACATGTCCTTGAGTGGCGTGCGCGGACGCAGCAAGACCGTCGCGTTGCGGTAGATCGGGGCGTAGCGCTTGTACAGGTTCATCGTCACGACGGCCTGCCCGTGCTCGAGCGCGACGCCGCCGACCACCCCCACCTGGACGCCGGCGATCGTCACGGCCTGGCCCTGGCCGGACTCGATCGCGGCCGCGGAGGTGAACGGCGCCTTCACCGTGTAGTAGCTGCGCCCGAACGTGAACGCGGGCTGGTGCTCGAGGATGTAGACGACGGTGACGGCGGCCAGCGCCACCAGCACGGCGACGGCGACCACGTCGACCCGGTGGACAGCGATCGCGCGTCTCACGAGCGGGCCCCCTCGAGCCGATGGTGCTGAGCCACGAGCCTCACGGGCCTGTCCCCGTGGCGGCGGAGTTCAGGTCTGGCACGGGCTCGCGGTCGCAGGCGGTGGTGCTGTGCAGGGGCGGCGCCGTGGCCGTGAACGCCGGCCGGGTGCCGAGCGGCGTCAGCACCGCGTCGCCGAACAGCGGGCCGTTGACGGGCAGGTCCGGCGTCTGCACGAGCGTGCTGCCGCCTGCCACCGTGGAGCGCACGTAACGACCGTTGCCGTCGAAGTTCTGGGCGGCGCCGGCGAGCCCGACGGCGCTCTGCAGCAGCTCCTGGTAGACGCGCAGGCCGGTTCCCACCGGTGGGTCGCTGATCACCTCGTTGCCGGTCGGGATCACGTCGTCCGTGAGGCACTTGGAGAGCTGGTCGACCCGATCGGTGAGGCCGATCGCGGCGGTGACGGTGGTGGCCGTGTGGCGTACGGCGGGAGCCAGCTCGCTGAGCAGCCCCCCGAGCTGCGGGCGCGACACGAGCGCGGTCAGCTGCCTCAGCCACGGCAGCGCGACGTCGATCGTCGGGCCCAGCTGATGCAGCCCGGGGATGATCTCGCGGGCGAACTTCTGGGTCGGGCCGAACGACGCGTCGAGCGCGCTGTCGGCGGCGTCTGCCCGGCGCAGCAGCGTCGGCAGCTCTGCGACGGTCGCCCCCAGCTCCTGCTGGCGCGCGGCGAGTGCGGCGATCGTCCGCTCGAACGTGTCGACCAGCCCGCTCAGCTGGCTGGGGCTGCTGGACAGCCCCCGCATCACCGCGGCGCTGTTCGAGACCGCGCCGCTGAGATCGTGGGGGCGCTCGCCGAGCAGCGCCTGGTTGACGATCGCCGACGCCGTGAACGCCCCGGCCGAGTACTCGAGCGCGCGGTTCAGCGCCTGCGCCCCGGTCAACCCGCGCTCGCCTCCGTTCTGAGAGCCGTCCCGGCCGGACGGCGTGGCTTCGTTGAGAGCGCTGCCGAGCCCCTGCACGAGGCGCTGCAGGCTCGCCCGCACGGGTACGTCGAGCGCCGACAGCACGCGGTCCAGCTGCACCGGGCCGGACGTGTTGGCGGCCGGCAGCGTGGCGCCCGAGTGCAGCGCGGGCGCCTCCGGGCTGCCCGGATCCAGGTCGACGTAGAAGTTGCCCTCCAAGAAGATCCGGGAGCGGATCTGGGCGGTGGCGTCTGCGTGGATCGGCAGCCCGTTCGACTGGATCGCCATCGTCACGACGCCGGCGGTGCTCGATCCAGCCAGGTGCCGGACGCCGGTGACCTCGCCGACGTCGACGCCGGCGATCCGCACCGGCGAGTCGAGCCCGAGCTCGGTGTTGGCCGTGAACACCGCCCGCAGCACGAACGGGGAGCTCGTGAACGGGATCGGACCGCCGAACACGAGGTAGCAGGCGACGATCACCACCGCGATCGCGGCGATCGCGGCCTGCAGGTTGGAGATCCGCGGGATCCCGGCTCTCACCGCACACCGCCTGAGCTCTTCGAGCCGCTGCTCTGGGTGTGCAGGCCGACGTTGCCGGCCGGGTTCCCGATCACCGCGTGTGCGGGCGAGAACGGCTCGTTGCCGGCCGAGCACTCGGCCGTCTCCCCCGGCGCATCGGTGTTCGGGTAGGGGTCCACGTGCAGCGGCGCGTGGTTGTCGCCGCCCGCCGTGCCCGGCGTCAGGTAGGGCCTCTGGGAGGGAACCGCCTCGCCGCCGGCGACGTCGTCGATCGCGACGATCACCAGCCGCAGCGCCGTGCCGGTGCCAACCGGGTCCGACAGCGCCGAGGACACGTTGCGAAGGAACAGCGACACGTAGTTGCAGGTGGTCTGGGCGGGGGTCAGGAACGTCAGCGGCGGCGTCAGGCGATCTGCGGTCAGCGTCAGCCGTGCCAGCCCCTGCGTGACCGTGGGATCGGCGCCGTAGTCGGCCAGCGTGTGCGACAGGCCGACGAGGCGCTCGTCGAGGCTGCCGCTGGCGGGCAGCGTGCGAGTGCCGGCGACGAACGCGCTGGCCAGCAGCGGCGCGCTGGTCCTGAGCGTCGCCACCCCCGGCCGCAGCGACGCCAGCAGCCCCGTGGCGTCGCGGATGAACGCCCGCTCCCGCGGGCCGTCCTCGATCACGGTCTCGAGCGTCGGCGGTGTCTGCGCGATCCACCGCTCGAGGTAGGGATCGGCGACCGTGGCCAGTGAGCCGAAGGTGGCGTCGAGGTTGTCGAACAGCGCCGCCTGACGAGCCGCCACCGGGGCCAGCGCCCCCGTGAACTCCCCCAGCTCGTGCACGAACTGACCCAGCCGGGTGTGCGGCGAGGAGAGGTTGCGCATCACCGGCCCGAGCCTGTCGACGAGCGGCACGAACGCGCCGATCGCGTTGTTGACGTCGGCGCCGCGCCCGGCAAGCGCGTCGGCGAAGCTCTCGGTCGCGTCGGTGATGCCCTTGCGCGTCGGCGGCGTGAACATCGACAGCACCTGGTCGAGGTCGGTCTCGGCGCTCGTGTCGCTGGTTGGGACGGTCGCCCCCTGTGGCCACGTGCGCTTCGAGTGCCCTGGCGTGATCGCCAGGTACTTCTCGCCGATCGCGTCCTTCAGGCGGATCGTGAAGTGCGTGTCCACCGACAGCGGCTCGATGCTCTTGTCGAGCTCGACGTTCAGCACCGCGATCGGCTGGCCCGCGCGGTCGCGGGCGGCGGTGACGCTGGTCACCGCGCCGACCAGCACGCCGCCCATATGCACCTCGCCGCCGCGGGTCAGCTCGGACGCGTCCGTGACGTCGACGTGGAGGTCGTAGCGGGGCACGAACGGGAGTCCCGTGTTGGCCTGGAAGGCGAGAACCACGGCGACGATCGTGACGAGCACGGTCAGCGCGCCGATCATCACCGGGTTGGTGAGCGCGTTCTGGCGGCGCCGCGGGTTCA
>JASHQV010000486.1 GCA_030038955.1 Solirubrobacteraceae bacterium | reverse complement strand
CTGGTGGGAGGTGGAGACGACGCGATTGCGGAGCGTCAGCGGGCCGAGCGAGACCGGCGAGAGCAGTGTCGGGTAGGAGGTCATCGCGGCACGGCATTATTGTCCGCCCGAGATGATGACCGCGGTGGCCCAGCGATGACGACCGTCAGGCCAGGCGTGCGCACCGGCGGCCACCTCGTCGTCGAGAGCCTGATCGCGCTCGGGGCGCGATCTGCGTTCGGCGTGCCGGGAGTCCACGCGCTGGCGATCTGGGAGGCGATCCGCGCCACCAGTGGCGTGCGGGCGTACGGGACGCGGACGGAGCTGTGCGCCGGCTTCGCCGCCGACGGCTACGCGCGCAGCTCGGGCGAGGTGGCGCCGCTGCTGCTGTCGACCGGCCCCGGCGCGCTGAACTCGCTGGCGGCGCTGATGGAGGCCGCCAGCTCGCACGTCCCGGTGGTCGCGATCTCGAGCCAGATCCCGCGCGCGCTGATCGGTCGCGGACGCGGCTACCTGCACGAGCTGCCGGACCAGCTGGCGTCGTTCGCGCCGCTGGTCAAGCGCGCGGCGCGAGCCGAGACCGCGGCGGCGATTCCCGACCTGCTGGCGGAGCTGTGGACGGTCGCGCTGTCGCCCCCGAGCGGCCCCGTGTTCGTGGAGATCCCGGTCGACGTGCTGGCCGGCGCGGCGACCGCCGAACCGGTCTCGGAGCTGGCCGCCGAGCCGGTCAGGCAGGTCGCGAGGTGGGAGTCGATCGCGGCCGCCGCCGACGCGCTGGCCGGCGCCGAGCGGCCGCTGATCTGGGCCGGCGGCGGCGTCGCTCGTGCGGACGCCCGAGCGGAGCTGGTGGAGCTGGCGGAGCTGCTGGGGTGCCCGGTGGCGACCACCTACATGGGCAAGGGGACGATCCCTGACGAGCATCCGCTGGCGGTCGGCTGCGGCTGCGACGAGAGCGCGTTCGGCGAGCTGCTCGAGCACGCCGACGTGGTTCTCTGCGTGGGCACCGAGCTTGGCGCCGAGACGACCCGCCAGTACGAGCTGAAGCTCCCCGGACAGCTGCTGCAGATCGATGCCGCCGCGCAGCGGATCGGAACGACGTACCCAGCGGTGGCGCTGGTCGGCGACGCCCAGCTGACGCTGCGAGCGCTGATCGAGCGTCTGCGGGAGCGCGGGGCGGCGGCAGCCGCCGGCGGTGTTGACGGCCGCGCGGGCGAGCGCGGGGAAGCGGCCCGTGCGACGGTCGCGGCGCTGCGCGCGCGGATCCGGGATCGGCTGAGCGAGCAGGGTCACGGGACCGAGCTGGCGCTGCTCGGTGCCGTCGAGGCGGCGCTGCCAGAGGATGCGATCACGGTCTGGGACATGACGATCCTCGGCTACTGGGCGGCGCCGCACCTGCGGATGCGCGGACAGCAGCAGTTCCTCTACCCGCTGGGCTCGGGCACGCTCGGATACGCGTGGCCGGCGGCGGTCGGCGCCAGCGTCGCGCATCCGGGTCGAGCGGTGCTCGGCGTGGTTGGCGACGGCGGCTTCCAGTACGCGCTGGCGGAGCTGTCGACTGCGAGGCAGCACGCGATCGACGCGAAGCTGCTCGTGGTCGACGACGGCGGCTACGGGATCCTGCGCGAGTACCAGCGAGACGCGTACGGCGAGACCGTCGCAGTCGACCTCGCTCAGCCGCGATTTGCCGCGCTGGTCGAGGCGTTCGGGGTGCCGGTGCGCGAGGCCGCGCCGGAGCAGCTGCCGCAGCAGCTCGCCTGGGCGCTGGGCGTGCAGGGTCCGGCGGTGGTCGTGATCCGTGGCGCGCTCGAGGTCGCCGAGCCGACGCGATGAGCCGGCTGGTGCTGCTCGATTCCGCCGGCACGCCGGAGACTGTCTCGGAGGTGCTCGCGGGCCATCCGGAGATCGTCGTGCAGCGCGCCGATCGGATGCCGGCGGCCACGGACGTCGTCGCGGTGCTGGTGTCGACCGAGATCCCTGTCGGCCGCGCCGAGCTCGCTGGGTTGCCGGGCATACGGATCGTGGCCGCGACCGCAACCGGCTTCGATCACCTGGATCTGGAAGCGATCGCCGCCGCCGGCGCGTGGGCCACGCACTGCCCCGGCTACTGCGACGAGGAGGTCGCCGACCATGCGATCGCGTGCGTGGTCGCGCTGCTGCGGGGGATCGTCACACTCGACCGTTCCGCCCGGCGCGGGATCTGGGATCACACGCCTGCGCCGCCGCGCCGGATCGCCGGCACCACGCTCGGGGTCGTCGGGCTGGGGCGGATCGGACGCGAGGCCGCTCGGCGCGGGGCGGCGCTGGGGATGCGGGTGGTCGCGTCCGATCCGCTCCTCACCGACGGCGATGGCGTCGAGCTGGTGGACCTGGACGAGCTGCTCGAGCGCTCCGACGCGATCACCCTGCACGCGCCGCTGACCCCGTCTACCCGCGAGCTGATCGGCGCCGCGCAGCTGGCGCGGATGCGCCCCGGTGCCTACCTGGTCAACTGCGCCCGGGCCGCGCTGGTCGACCATCGCGCGCTTGGCGAGGCGCTGCGCTCTGGCCACCTCGGTGGCTGTGCGCTCGACGTGCTGCCGGTGGAGCCGCCGCCCGCAAACGAGCCGGCGTTCGTCTGGCCGCGTACCGTGATCACCCCGCACTCCGCGTGGTACTCGCCGCAGTCTGCGACCGCGCCGTACCGGCTTGCGGCCGAGGCGGTGGTCGCGGTGCTGGAGGGACGCGAGCCTCACGGCGCACTGGCGCGGCCGCAGCCCGCGTAGACGACTGCGTGCGCCTCACAGCGCAGCCGCAACCGCCGCCCCGGCCTCGCGCACGCGCTCGGCCGTCTGCTCGAACGGGACCGCGGCGAAGCGCTGGCTCGTTGCCATCACACTGACCATCGCGACGATCGACTCCGCAGGGCGAACGGGGCCCGCGAGCGCCGTCCAGCCGGCGTCCCACTCGTCACGATCGACCGCGACCCCAGTTTCCCGGATCTGCTCGAGCTCGCGCGCCAGGACGTCCGCATCCACCAGCGTCGCCTCGGTGAACCGCGCGAGCGGCTGGCGCAGGAGCTCTTCGCGCGCGCGCGGTTCGATGAACGCGAGCCACAGCTTGCCCGAAGCCGTGGCGTGAACCGGCAGCGTCCAGCCGATCATGTTCGGCTCGGGGCGCCCGGGCGGATCGATCTGGTCGACCGCCAGCGGCTCGGTCGACGTCGGCGCCGCCAGCACCGCCGACATGCCGGTATCGCGTGCGAGCGCGAGCAGCGCCGGGCGGGCCCGGCGCACGAGGCTGCCATGTCCCCCACGCATCGCCAGCCGTCCGATCTCGTAGCCCAGCATGAAGCGTCCGCTGTCGGGGTCGCGATCGACCAGGCCGTGGTGCTCGAGCGTCAGCAGCAGCCGCCACGCAGTGCTGCGGTTGAGCGACGTCAGCTCGGCAAGCTCGGCCAGCGATCGCGACGCCGGCGACTCCGCGACCGCGTGCAACAGCGCGACGGCGCGATCGATCGCCTGGATCCGGCGGCTGGCGGGCTCCCTGACGACCATCGCCGGAGATGATGCCAAAGCGCTCGACTTTTCGTCGCGCAATGTGCAGAATGAAATGCACGATATGGAGAAGAGTCAATGGTCAGGCGAGGTTGCGATCGTCGGCGCCTACGAGTCGCCGGCGCGGATCGATCCTGACCGTCACCCCTTTGCGATCCATGCCGAGTGCGTCAGGGGCGCGCTCATCGACGCCGGGCTGGAGCGCGACGATGTCGACGGCTTCGCGACCGCAGCCGCGTTCGCGCCCGAGGGCGCACGCGAGATGGCGGTCGCCGAGGTCGCCGAATACCTGGGCATCCATCCCCGCTGGTTCGATGGCACCGACATCGGCGGCGCGGCGCCGATCGCGCACGCCGGTCACGCCGTCGCGGCGATCGTGGCGGGCATGGCCGACGTCGTCGTCGTCAGCTACGCGGCCGCCGGACGGTCGTGGCCGCACGGGTCGGAGGACTACCTGACGTACGCGTCCGGACCGGGCCAGTGGGAGCTGCCGTACGGACCGACGACCGTCGCCACGTATGCGCTGGCCGCGCAGCGGCACATGCACGAGTTCGGCACCACCGCGGAGCAGCTCGCGCAGATCGCAGTCCAGTGTCGGGCCAACGCCGCCGCCAACGAGCACGCCCGCTATCGCGAGCCGATCACCGTCGATGACGTGCTGGGCTCGCCGACGATCGCCGCTCCGCTGCGGCGGCTCGACTGCTGTGTGGTGACCGACTCGGGCGCCGCCTTCGTGCTCGCCTCGCGCCGCCGCGCGGAGTCGATCGCGGCACGCGCGCCGGTCTACGTCCTCGGGTTCGGCGAGGCACTCGGCCAGGTCTCGATCAGCCAGATGCACCGGTTCACGGAGACCGCCGGCGCCGACTCTGGCGCCGCTGCGTTTGCCACGGCCGGCATGCGGCCGGCCGAGATCGACTGCGCGCAGCTGTACGACAGCTTCACGATCACGGTGCTGCTGGCGCTCGAGGATCTCGGCTTCTGCTCGCGAGGTGAAGCTGGGCCGTTCGTCGCCGGCGGTGCCCTGGCTCCCGACGGGACGCTGCCGATCAACACCGACGGCGGCGGCCTGTCCTCGAATCACCCCGGCCGGCGTGGCGCGATCGCGGTCGTCGAGGCGGTCCGCCAGCTGCAGGGTCGCTCACCGGGCGTGCGGCTCGAGCGTCCGCGGACATGCTTGGTCCATGGTGTCGGCGGCTCCCTGTCGGCGACGGCCACGCTGATCCTCGGCAGCTGAGATGAGCACCGGACATCGACACAAGCCGGTACCGCTCACCGACGGGCTGTCCGAGCAGTACTGGGCGGCCGCACGCGATCACCGGCTGCTGATCCAGCGCTGCCGGCACTGCGGCAGCTACCAGTTCTATCCGCGCTTGCACTGCACGACCTGCTTCGCGCCCGACCCCGAATGGGTCGAGGCCAGCGGCCGTGGCAAGCTGCACACGTTCAGCGTCGTCGAGCGCAGCACGAACCCGGAGTTCGCCGAGGACTGCCCATACGTGTTCGCGATCGTCGAGCTCGACGAGGGCGTGCGGCTGGCGACGCGAATCGTCGCAACACCGCCCGGCCGACTGGCGTGCGACGCGCCGGTGCGAGTCGTCTGGCCGGAGGCGGCGGTCGGGCCGCCGTTGCCGGTGTTTGCGGTCACCGGCGACGGCGGCCGGGAAAGCGGCGATCGGGGCACGCGCTGATGGCCAGACATCTCGAGGATCTCGAGCCGGGACTCGAGTTCGTGTCGGCCGGCCGGACCGTGACGGAGGCCGACATCGTCGCCTTCGCGGGCGTCTCTGGCGACTTCAACCCGCTGCACACCGATGAGCCGTGGGTGCGCGAGCACACGCCGTTCGACGGCCGGATCGCGCACGGCCTGCTGGTGCTGTCGGTCGCCAGCGGCCTGCGCACGCCGGGGCTCGACGAGCTCGAGGTGATCGCATACCTGCAGGCCACTCGCTCGTTCGTCGCGCCCACCTACCCGGGTGACACGATCCACGCACGCTGGACCGTGTCCGACCGACGCTGCTCCGAGTCGCACCCGGACGCCGGGGTCGTGACGCTCGCGGTCGAGGTGGTCAAGCACGACGGCACGGTCGTGCAACGCGGCAGCGACGTCTACCTCGTCGCCCGCCGGTCGGAGCAGCCGTGAAGCTCGACATCGGCGTCAACCGAGACGCCAGCCCGCGGTTCACCGGACGGATCGCGCTCGTCACCGGTGCGGGCTCGGGGATCGGTGCCGCCACCGCCGGACGGCTGGCCGCCGAGGGCTGCGCGGTCGCGTGCGGCGACCTCGACGGAGCAGCCGCGACGGCGACCGCAGCGGCGATCGAGCGGGCCGGTGGACGCGCCACCGCGCTCGTCCACGACGTCACCGATCGCGCCTCCTGGGACGCGGCTGTGCGGCACTGCGCCGAGTCGTTCGGCGTTGTTGACGTGCTCGTCAACAACGCCGGCTTCGCCCGCGATCGCACGCTGCTGAAGATGTCGGACGCCGAGTGGGACGAGGTGCTCGACGTGCATCTGCGCG
>JASHQV010000485.1 GCA_030038955.1 Solirubrobacteraceae bacterium | reverse complement strand
ACGATGGTCGCGAACTTGATGGTCGTCCTGTCCGGCGACCACTCGCCGACGCCGGTGATCAACACCGGCTCGCTGTACTCGTGAGCGCCGACAGCAAACGCTTCCTGCTGCGCCTCAACCCTCGCCTGTTCGAGGTTCTGCGCCGCTGGGCGAACGATGACCTGCGCAGCATCAACGGGCAGATCGAGTACCTGCTGACCGACCAGGCGCGGCGCGCCGGCCGCCTGCCCCGAGCGCGCCGCGGCCCTCGCGCGCCCGGTGCCTCCCCTCCGGATGACGACGACCAGGAGGCTTACCTCGACAGCTTCGAGCCGATCTCATGATCTCCTCCGGTGCTCCAGCGCTATCCGCCGAGGGGCTCGGTAAGCGCTTCGGCGACCGGGTCGCGTTCGAGGATGTGTCGTTCGAGGTCGCGGTCGGCGAGGTGTTCGGGTTCCTCGGACCGAACGGCGCCGGAAAGACGACGACGGTGCGGACCCTGGGGACGCTGATCCACGCCAGCGCGGGATCCGCGGCCGTGGCCGGCGTCCCGCTGACCTCGAACAACGAGGCCGCGATCCGCAGGCGGATCGCGATCATGCCGGAGTCGCCCGGCCTGTATCCACGGCTCAGCGTCGCCGAGAACCTCCAGTGCTTCGCAGATCTCTACGAGGTTGCCGACCCGCCCGCGCGGATCGAGCACGCCTTGGCGGCCGTCAACCTGAGCGACCGCGCCACCGACCCGTGCGGGTCGTTGTCGAAGGGCCTGCGCCAGCGGGTCGCGCTCGCGCGGGCGCTGCTCAGCGACCCGGAGGTGCTGTTCCTGGATGAGCCCACCGCCGGTCTCGACCCGGTGGCCGCGCGCGAGGTCAATGAGCTGATCTCCGGGCTCGGCCACGGCGGCGTCACGATCTTCCTGACCACGCACCGGCTGGAGGAGGCCGAGCGCCTGTGCGACCGCGTGGCGATCCTCAACCGGACGATCCGGACCGTCGGGAGACCCAGTGAGCTGCGCGATCGGCTGTTCGCCCGAGCACTCACGGTCAGGACGGCGAGCCCGCTGTCCAACCCAGACGACACGTTCGACGGACTTCCCGCCGTCATCCGCTGGCGCCAGGAAGCCGACGGCTCCTACTTGCTGAACGTGTCCGACACCACGATCGCGGCGCCGGCGATCACCCGGGCGCTGGTCGGCGCTGGCGCGGATCTGCTCAGCCTCGGCGAGGCCTACCACTCGCTGGAGGACGTCTACTTTGCGCTGATCGACGAGGACGTGGAGGTGCGGCAGCCGTGAGCCGCCGGCGGATCCGGGCGATCGTTCGCAAGGAGCTGCAGACGTACCGACGCAGCCGCTCGATCGTGGCCGGGATGATCGTGCTCCCGCTCGTCTTCCTGGTGCAGCCGGTGGTCAGCGTGTTCAACGCATCGACCGCCACCACCGTATGGATGCACCACCACCACGAGCTCCTGTACATGCTCGCGGTGCCGTCGCTGGTTCCGGCGATGCTGGCCGCGTACGCGATCGTCAGCGAGCGCCAGCAGGGCACGCTCGAGCCGGTGCTCGGCACGCCGATCAGCCGCGAGGAGCTGCTGCTCGGCAAGCTCCTGGCGGTGGTGGCACCGTCGATCGCGATCGCCTACCTGGTGTACGGCGTGTTCCTCGTGATCGTCGAGCTGTTCGCCAGCCCGGGCGTGCCCTCCGCGCTGATCCGCGGCTCCGACGTGCTCGCCCAGGTGATCTTCACGCCCCTGCTGGCAAGCTGGTCTAGCTGGCTCGCAATCGCCATCTCCACGCGCGCCACCGACATCCGCGTCGCCCAGCAGATCAGCGTGCTCGCGAGCCTGCCGACGGTCGCGGTGACGACGCTGATCGCGATCAACGTGATCCACGCCAGCCTGCGGCTGGCGCTCGCGTTCGGGATCGGGCTGCTGGTCGCAAACCGGGTGGCCTGGCGCGGCGTGTCGGCGCTGTTCGACCGCGAGCGGCTGATCACCGGTCCGGGCAGCTGAACGATCCAACGCCGGTGTTCGAGCGCCCGGCGGCTGGGGGCACGCCGGGCGCTGCCAGCGGGGCACCCGCGCGTGCGCTCCGCTCGGCAATCGGCTAGGCACGACTCGCTGAAGGTCTAGTTCCCGGGGTGAAGCGTCCGGATTAGCGTTGTCGGCATCTTTCCAAGCGGGCCGCGACCGGGGGCGGCCTGGGGGCGAACGCAAGTCAGGGGGACCAAAGGGTGACGATCAGTGCAAACGCGGCCAGCTTCTTCCAGTCTCAGACGCCAGGGGCGACCGGCTCGTCGCCGTCGCGGCCAGACGGGATCGAGCGAGCCACGACGCTGTGCGAGCTGCGCCGCTACCGGGAGGCGTTGGGGCTGCTGAACCGCGTCGTTCAGCAGCAACCGGAGAACTCCACCGCCTGGACGCTGATGGCCGAGGCCCACCTCGGCCGGGGCGAGCACGCGGAGGCGCTGGATGCCGCCCGCACAGCCTGCCGTCTGGTGCTCGAGAGCGAGCCACAGCGGCTCGCGACGATGGCGCTGGTCGCGCTCGGGCGTCACGAGGAGGCCGCCGCCTCGGCGACCGAGGCGATTCGCCTCGACCCAGGCGACTGGCGCGGCTACGTCGCCCACGCGGAGGCGCTCGTCGGGTTGCCCGATCGCCTCAGCGAGGCGCGCGTGTCGGCCGCCACCGCCGTGGAGCTGGCGCCACACGAGGTTTCCGCCCATCTCGTGGCGGGGCAGGTCGAGCTGGCCGATGGGGACAGCGAGAAAGCGGCGGACTCGTTCCGCCGCGTTCTCGGCATCGATCCCTCCAACCCGGCGGCCTTCAACGAGCTCGCCCGCCTGCACCTGCACGGCGGTCCGCCGCGGCGCCGTGCCAGGAGTC
>JASHQV010000484.1 GCA_030038955.1 Solirubrobacteraceae bacterium | reverse complement strand
AACCTGGTTTCGCGTGAATCGAGGCATGCGCTCTGACGCGGGTGAATGTTCGAGGCCAGGGTTTCGAATGACGGTTCAGCAGCCGTAGCCGCAGAGCGTGATCATGTTCGGTGTCACGCTGATTCTCTTGAGGACCTCTCCGCCTGCATCACGCAGCACGATGGTCGACGGGAAGCCGGCCGCCCAGTACGTCTTCGCTTTGCCGGACTTGGTCACGCCGTGACGCTCGGCCAGCACAACGACGTTTCGGATCGGACGGACCGTGGTGGCGATCGTGCGCGGGCGAGCGGTTGCCGTTAGGTGAAAGCGCACCGTCACCGTCTTCACGGCGTCAGGAACGACGGTCCAGAACACGGGACCGCCGGGAACAGAGGCGTCGCCATCGAACGCGACCCCCCAGCGACCGACATCTGCCAGGGTCGCGCACCCGAGGTTGTCTGCTAGATCGAGCCGTGCGGCGCCAGCCGGAACAAAGGTGGCGCAGATCCCTTCGGGGTGTAGAGCCTGATAGCGGAGGTATGCGAGATATCGGCGCTGGGCCCTGAGGATCTGTGTCCGCCGCGGCCAAGAGAGACCCGCCATCTCACGTTTGAGGCTCGCCACCTGCTCTGGGCCGCATCGCGCAGGCACTCCCCTCTGGCCGCTCGCGTTCCCGGCGGGAATGACGTAGAAGCTCGCCCCGGATGCCGTCCGCGCCAGCCGGATTTGGTTGAGGTAGAGCTCTTGGTCGAGGCCGCCGAGCGTCGCTCGTGGCCCGTAGGCGCTCCGGTCATGGAGCAAGGCCTGTAGCCGCTCTGCGCGCGTCGTTGGTCGTCGAAGGATCGCGAACCACGAGGTCAGTTGGCGGCTCGGTTGCCCCGTTGTGAGCTCTGGCGTCTTCGGCGGGCGACAGGCAGGGTCACGCGCGACGGTTGCTCGCCAGGCCGCCGTGATGTAGCGACCTTCTCGCCCAGACAGGTGCGGCAAGAACGCTGCGGCGGGTGCCGATGGCAGAGAGCTTCTGCTGGACGGTGAGCCGGGTTGCGCCGAGGTGTGTCTGAGCAACACGAGCGCTGCCGCTCCGATCGCCAGCGCCACAACCACGAGCATCACCGGTACCACATCCCCCCAGTTAGGTCGCGCGACCCGCCACCGCCGTTTCAAAGACGGCGTGTGCTGCCAAGGCAACGGGTCGACCTGGAGTTGGCGGGCGGCCTGGTCGAGCGCACGTCGGATGCGCTCCTCAAGCTCTTGCTTCGATCCACTCATTGCTCCACCTCACTGCGAAGACGATTCAGGGCGCGTGAGGCGAGCGACTTCACCGTGCCGCGCCGACAGCCGAGTGCGCGGGCGATATCTACCTCAGACCATCCACCCCAGTACCGCGCGACGATGACCACTCGCTGGCGATATGGCAGCTGAGCGATCAGCTCCAGCAAGCCAGCTTCGGCGGCATCTCCCTGAGAGGGCTCGCCCTGTAATTTGGAAACCGTCTCCTGGTCACGGCGCTGGTCGCGCGATCTCGATCTCGCTCGGTTGATCACAGCCCTCCGCAGGTAGGCGCCGGGCGACTCCAATCGGTCGAACGATCGGTAAACGCCGGTCATCGCCTCCTGGACCACGTCCTCAGCTCCCGCCTGCGATCCGGTGAGAAGCCAGGCCAGGCGGACCGCGCGGTCATACTCCTGGCGGTAGAAGTCGGCGAACCGCTCACCAACCGGACCAGGTTCCAACGTCTCGCGCACAACGCTCATCGCATGCCTCACACCTCTCCGACTCCTGAGGACGCCAAAAGGTTCCATCGCGCGCCAACCTTCACCATTCCATCGCGCCGAACGTTCCTGGTTTGTCCAAGAACATCACGAGAGAGAGCTCCTTCTCGGCTGGGCTCTGGACCGTCGCCACGTCCAACAAGTGGCCTCGATTGGGGCGATGATCGACGTGGACGAATGCGACTACACGGATCGCGAGTGAGCTAGGCCCGCACCCGACGAGGAGAACCGGGTGCCCGGCTCACCGAAGTTCTGTCTTGGTCACGAGTCGGCCGCTTGAGAGCGGCTTGCCGCCCGCGCCAGCATCCCTTCGATCAGTTCCGTCTTCGCGCTTGCGTAGTAGTTCATGTCAGCCCACTCGCGCAATGCGAGTGACCGTTTCAGCCGCTCGTACGCGATCCGGTCCGTCTCGCTCCGCCGAAGGTGCTCGCGGAGGCTGAGGTATCGGTCGACTTCGGGATCCCGATCGGCCCACACGTGGATATGCACGTCCCGCTCGGGCGTCCTGAACATGCGGTGCCCGGGCTCGCGAACCCGCAGCACATAGCCCGCTGATTCCAATTGCGGGGCGAAGCTCGCCTCGGCATCCGGGTCAGGCACGGTGACCAGCACGTCAATCACGGGCTTGGCGGCCAGCCCGGGCACCGAGGTCGATCCGATGTGCTCGACCCGAATAAGGAGATCCCCGAGTGCCGCCTCGATCCGTTCCCTCTCGTGGTTGAACCGCCCCGGCCAGCCTGCGTCATAGTCGGCGATGACGACTCGAACCGACTCACGATCGCCGATCAAGGCCGAATCGAGATGCCGATCGAACTCGCCGATGGCCAGAGTCTCCCAGTTCGACAAAGACGGAGGCCTCGGACCAACAACGCTGCCAGTTGAGGCCAAAGGCCGTAGAGGTCGCGCAGCTGCCAACTGGGATACGCCCTTAGCTTGCAGCTCGCGTAAGCACGCGCTTCTGGCGTTAGCTTGACTGACGGTATGCAACGAGACGCGGCCATTCTCCCCGAGCGAGTCGAGGGCGCGGACGGACTTCTGCTGCGCCGCTGGACGGCGGAAGATGCTGAGGCGCTGGGGCAGGCAATCGCCGACAGCGTCGACCATCTGCGACCCTGGATGGGCTGGGTCTGCGAGGAGCCTGCATCGATCGAGGACCGGCGTGCTCGCATCGAGGAGTGGGAGCGGGCGTGGAGTGGCGGCGGTGACGTGCTCCTCGGCATCTTCCTCGCCGAACGGGTGGTGGGGGGTTGCGGGCTGCACCGCCGGATCGCGCCGGATGGGCTCGAGATCGGCTACTGGGTCCATTCGGGCTTCACGCGCCGTCGCTTGGCGACACGGGCGGCCTGGCTCCTCACCGATGCTGCTCTCGCCCAAGCCCAAATCAGCCATGTGGAGATCCATCACGACAAAGCGAATGTCGCCAGCGCGGGCATTCCTCGGAAGCTCGGCTTCCAGCTGATCGGCGAAGGGCGCGACCAGCCCGAAGCGCCATCCGATCTTGGAATCGAGTGGCGCTGGCGGATGGACAAGCACACTTGGCAAGCTCGCGCCTCCCGGGAGCCAGCGGCAGGCTGATCTACGGAGACGTGCGCCCGCCGGCATCTGCTGGTCCCCTGAACCGAAGATGCGGGCCAGCAGGCCCGGCCGCCTGCAAGCACAGGGATCCACCCGCGGTCCGCCGGCTGTCGAGGCCACAGCTTGCGGAGACCATCGCCTCTTGTGTAGTATCTCCCTTAAGTTAATCAAGTTTGTTCCAATTTTGGAAAGGACGGACCTTTGAAAATCAACCGACTCGTTCCGAGCGCGGTGGCGCTGACGATCGCCGCTGCGAGCGGCACAGCGCTGGCGCTGCCGGCCGCCGCCAGCGCCAAGTCCGTGACCCTCGTCGGATCCGGCTCGAGTGCGGCCGAGGCGTACATCGAGGATCTGTTCGCCGCCTACCACAAGCTGCATCCAAGCATCAACTTCGTCTACACCGCCGACGGCGGCAACGCCGGCGTCACGGACGTGCAGGACGGGCGCTCGGAGTTCGCGATCCAGACCAGCCAGCCGTCGGCGAGCGCCGGTCATACGACGTGGGATCAGCTGTTCCTCGATGCCCTGACGATCGACGTCAACAAGGCCAACCACCTGAAGAAGATCTCGATCCCGACCACCAGGAACATCTTCCTCGGGATCGACACGAACTGGTCGTCGGTCAAGGGATCGGGCCTGTCGACGACGATCGATCCGTACGGCCGCAACTCGACCGCGGGCCTGTACACGATCTTCTCCAAGGCGGTGCTCAACGGGGCGACCCAGTCGTCCAACGTCGCCCAGGAGGCGTCCGACGGCCTGGTCGCGTCCCGCGTGGCCAGCGACCGCAACGGGATCGGCTACATCGGCCTCGCAAACTCGAAGAAGGCAGGCATCAGGGCGCTCAAGATCAGCCGCAAGAACGGTGGCACGGCGCTCGCTCCGTCGGCCGCGAACATCAGGCTGTGGGCGAAGGATCAGAAGAAGCACAAGACGGGCGGATACGCGCTCACTCACTTCGACTGGGTGGTGCTGCCGACGGGCAAGAAGAACAAGACCGTCGACGACTTCTTCTCCTGGGTGATCCACAGCAAGGCCGCCGGCCGCGTGATCACCAAGTCCGGGGCGGTGCCCTACTTCAACAAGTAGCGGCCTGCGGCGACATCGCGATGGGGATCGACAGCCCGATCTGAGAGAACGGAGACACCGCACCAGATGGACGATGCGTTGATCGTCGAGCGGCGTTCCGCGCTCAGCCAGGACCAGCACGCCGAGCTGTGGCTCGGCGTGCTCGTCTGTGGCGTGGTGATCGCGCTGGCGGCGATGGTCGTGTTCATCGCGGGCGAGGCATGGCCGTCGTTTGCTCACAACGGGTTGCGCTGGTTCGGCTCCGGCGGCAGCGTCGACAACCAGCTCACGAGGATCTTCGACTCGGGCTACTACTCGCGCAAGCAGGTGTACGAGTTCCATGCCTGGCCGCTGATCTGGAGCACGATCTTGACCACCATCGGCGCCGTCGGGATCGCCTTCGTCTGCTCACTGTTCGTCGCCGTGTTCATGGTCGAGTTCGCGCCGGCCTGGCTGCAGCGCACGTTGCAGCCGGTGGTGCGCCTGCTGGCCAGCGTGCCGCCCGTGGTGTACGGCCTCGTGGGCGCCCTCGTGGTGGTCCCGTTCATCGGCAACCACCTGATCAGCCAGGCGAGCAAGGCGTCGGTGACGCCGGTGATCCAACTCAACGGCGAGAGCCTGCTGGCGGCGGTCGTGATCCTGTCGGTGATGATCGCGCCGATCATGATCGCGATCTTCGTGGCGGGCCTGCGCGCGGTCCCTCGCAGCTGGATCGAAGGATCGCTGGCGCTCGGCGTCAACCCGTGGCGGACGTTCTGGAAGGTCGCGGTGAGGACGGCGCGGCCGG
>JASHQV010000483.1 GCA_030038955.1 Solirubrobacteraceae bacterium | reverse complement strand
CATCCAGTACTGGTCGACGTGGCCGCGCGCCGCGAGCTCCTCGCGCAGCTCCAGCAGCGCCGTGTAGGTGGGCAGCGCGAACAGCCGTCCGCTCCCGGACGCGCTCGACGTGGCATCGGCAAGCGCCGCGTCGAGCGCGTCCGGGAGCGACGCGACGACGCGGATCCGCTCGACTGGGACGCCCGCGTACTTGAGGCGCAGCGCCAGCTCGGCCGCGCGGGTGCCCGAGCAGGTGACGTGCTCGACCCGGTCGGCCAGCAGCTCGAAGTCCGCGTCCCAGATCCACGAGATGTCGCGGCCGTCCGCAACCTGGTCGTTGAGCACCGCCAGCAGCCGCAAAGGATCGCGCTCGAGCGCGAGCGTGCGCACGATCTCGTTGGCACCGGCCGGGTTCTTGATCAGCAGGATCGACACGGTGACGCTGCCGATCGTGACGATCTCGGCGCGCCCGAAGGCGGCGGTGACCGTTTCCAGGCCGGCCACCACCTGCTCGAGGCGGGCGCCCAGCGACAGGCACAGCCCGGCCGCGGCGAGCGCGTTGTAGACGTTGTACAGACCCGGCAGCGGCAGCCTGATCCGCCGCACCCCGCCTGGGGCGCGCAGCGTGAAGCTGACCGAGCGCGTGCCCTCGAGCCTGATGTCCTCCGCCCGCACGCCCGCCTCGGGACGCCTGCGCCCGCACGACGGGCACGCGTAGCGGCCGAGGTGCCCGAGGTAGATCGCCTCGTAGCTGTAGGCGGCGCCGCAGCGTCGGCAGTGCTTGGAGTCCGAGGCGTGCTGCAGCTGCGGGATCGCGACGGCGGGGTCCTCGATTCCGAAGTAGCCGACGTGCTCGCGCTCGCGCCCGAGGTCGGCGACCAGCGGATCGTCCGCGTTCAGGATGAGACGCGTCTCGGCCGGGAGCGCGGCGACCATCGCCGACCAGCGGTCGGCGATCGTGTCGAGCTCGCCGTAACGATCGAGCTGGTCACGGAACAGGTTGCCGAGCACGACCGCCCGCGGGCGCAGCTCGCGCGCGAGCTGATCGAGCCACAGCTCGTCGACCTCGAACAGCCCGAGGTCACCGGACATCGCTCCGCCGCGACGGACCGAGTCGAGTAGCGTCGATGCGACCCCGCCAGCCATGTTCGCGCCGGTCCGGTTGTGCACCAGCCGCGTGCCGTGACGGGCGAGGATCGAGGCGGTCATCGCCGCCGTCGTCGTCTTGCCGTTGGTCGCCGAGATCACCGCGGTGCCGCTGTCGAGCCGCCCGGAGAGCTCCGAGATCGCCGCGGGCTCGAGCCGGATCAGGAGCTTGCCGGGCAGGCTCGTGCCGCCGCCCCGCCCCGAGCGTCTGACGACCGCGCCGACCGCACGCGCGGCGATGATCTTTGCCTCCAGCCCACTCATGCGACGCCGGCCACCGCCGGGGACCGGTCGTGGGCCGGGACGAGCACACGGATGGCGCCAGGCAGCACCCGTACGGTCACGGGCAGCTCGGCGATCGGGTCGCCGTCGGCATACACCGTGAACGCGCGGTCGGCGGCGACCTCCACCTCGCGTGCGCGCAGCACGCTGACCGCCGCGAGGTCCACGTGCTCGCCCTTGAACACCTTCGGCAGGTGGCGCAGGAACTGCAGCCGGGGCTCGTCGGCGATCAGCACCACGTCGAGCAGCCCGTCGCTGAGCGATGCGTCGGGGGCGAGGAACATGCCGCCTCCGTAGGCCGCCGCATTGGCGATCGCGACGGTGTAGCCGATCAGCGACCGCGGCTCGCCGTCGATTCGCAGCGAGAAGCGCGCCGGCCGCCAGCCCAGCAGCGCGCGGAGGCCGCCGTACGTGTACACGAGCCGGCCGCGGATCAGCTGCGCCTGATTGGCGATCCGGTTGGCCTCCGAATCGAACCCACAGCTGGCGATGCCGATGAAGGTCGCGTCGCCGACCGCGCCCAGGTCGAGCGAGCGCACCGTGCCGGCATCCAGCACCGCGCAGGCCGCGACCGGGTCCAGCGGGATCCCGAGCACCCGGGCGAGGTCGTTGCCGCGACCGCCGGGCAACAGGCCGAGCACCGCGTCCGTGCCGCGCAGCGCTCCCGCGACCGCGCCAATCAAGCCGTCGCCCCCAAGGGCGACGGCAACCTCGCCGTCGGTCTGTGCGACCCGCGCCAGCTCGCGAGCGTGCTCTAGGCTCGTGGTCAGCTCCACGTGGTACTCGAGGCCACGTGCCCGCAGCTCCGCGAGGACGCCGTCCAGCGCCGCTCCGGCGCGCCCGCCTCCGGAGGAAGGGTTGACGATCAGCGAGAGCATTCAGGCAGAGAGTACGAGTGCGCCGAGATCGGGCGCAATCGCGACCGGAGCCGGGTCGACGGCCGCCTCAGCCTCCCCGCGCGAGCTGACGCCCGACAGCACGATAGCGCCGTCGAGGCCCGCTGCCGCGGCACCGAGGAGGTCGGTGTCGAGCCGATCTCCGACGACCAGCGTGGGCCCGTCGTGCATCCGCTCGAGCGCCGCGGCGAACATCTGCGGCTCGGGCTTGCCGACGCTGAGCGCCTGGCGGCCGGTGGCGTACTCCAGCGCGGCCACGATCGCGCCGTTTCCGGGGCAGGGACCGTCATCAGCCGGGAACGTCGCATCGAGGCAGCCGGTCACGATCTCCGCGCCGGCGAGCACCGCCCGCGTAGCCGTCCGCAGCTCTCGGTAGTCGAACTCGTGGCCGCCGATCACGACGATCTCTGCGGTCTCGGCACGCTCGCTGCCGTTGAGGATCCGGTGGCCCGCGTCGGCAACATGCCGAACCACCGCCGGCGAGCCGATCACGAACGCTCCCGCCGGCGGGCGCTCGGCCAGGTGATACTGGAGCGCGGTGCCAGCGCTGATCACCTCCTCGACGGCCGCGGTGCAGCCCAGCGACCACAGCTTGCGCACGTATTCCTCGGGGGAGAGGCGACTGTCGTTGGTAACGAACGCGACCGCGCGCCCGGCCTCGCGCAGGGCGGCGATCGCCTCGGGTGCCCCGGGGATCACGGTGTCCCCGACCCACACGCAGCCGTCGAGATCGAGGATCACGTTGTCGTAGCGTGCGAGCAGGGGAGAGAGGGGCATGGCGGGCATCAGAACAGCGTCGACTGCATTGCCTCGGGCTGCGCGAGGCAGTCGGGAGCGTCGTGCCGAGCGTCGTTGACCGCCGGGCTGACCGCCCTCAGCACCGCATGCTGCGCCTCGGACGCGACGATCAGCTCGCGCAGCAGCTCGGCGGGAGCCTCGGGGGCCAGCCAGACGAGCTCAGCCTCGGGCTCGAGGATCACCGGCATGCGGTCGTGCAGCGACGCGACGGCGCCGCGAGCGCGCGTCGTGACGATCGCGCATGACCTGACCGTCTGCCGCCCGTCTCGCCACACGCTCCACAGCCCCGCGAACGCGAACGGCTGGCGCTCGGCGAGCGTGATGTGGAACGGCTGGCTCGGTCCCGCCTCACGCCGCCGCCACTCGTAGAAGCCGTCGGCGATCACCAGGCAGCGATGACGGCGAAACGCCGCCCGGTAGGCGGGACGCCGATCGACGGTCTCCGCGCGCGCGTTGATCATCTTCAGGGTCGCGGCACCGGGATCGGTCCACGGCGGGATCAGCCCCCAGCGGAGCAGCTCGCCGCGGGCGCGCCCGTCCCGATCGGTCGTCACGGCCAGCACGTCGTCGCCCGGTGCGACGTTGAAGCGCCGCTCGATCGCCACGCTCTCGTCGACCGGGAAGCGCGCGCGAATCTGTGCCGGATCGGGGTTGGTCAGCGTGTAGCGCCCACACACAGCAGCGCTCAGCGGCTGCTGCGCTCGGCGATCAACTCAGCGCGCTTCGCCTGGGCCGCCTTCTGCTTGCGCCGGCCGAAGAAGAACAGGGCGCCGAGCGCCACGATCACCAGCACCAACCCCCAGAAGATCCGCAGATCGAGTGACAGGCCGCCGGCGGCCGCGGCGATGCCGCTGA
>JASHQV010000482.1 GCA_030038955.1 Solirubrobacteraceae bacterium | reverse complement strand
CCCGAGCCGGCCGTCAGCGCCGAGCCGGCCGTCAGCGCCGAGCCGGACGCCGCGCCGGGCGCCAGCGCCGCGCCAGATGCCAGCGCCGAGCCGGATGCCGCCTCGCAATGAGCGCACCGATCATCACGCTGCTGACCGACTTCGGGCTCGAGGACGCGTTCGTCGGCGTCTGCCACGCGGTGATCGCGCGCATCTGCCCCGAGGCGAAGGTGATCGACTTGACGCATGGGATCCCACCCCAGGACGTCCGCGCCGGCGCGCTCACGCTGGTGAGGACGCTGCCGTTCCTGCCGGTGGGCGTGCACGTGGCGGTGGTCGATCCCGGCGTCGGCTCCGCCCGCCGCGCGGTGGCCGTCCGCAGCGGCGATCGGCGGACGTTCGTGGGACCCGACAACGGTCTACTGTGGCCGGCGCTCGAGGCGGCGGGCTACGCGCGTGAGGCCGTTGAGATCTCGCGCTCGCAGGTGCGCCTGGAGCCGGTGTCGGCGACCTTTCACGGTCGCGACATCTTCAGCCCGGTCGCCGCGCACCTCGCTCGCGGGCACGCGCTTGCCGAGCTGGGCGAGCCACTCGACCCGGTAACGCTGACCCGCCTCGAGCTGCCGGCCGCGCGGATCGAGGGCCGTGCCCTGGAGGCGACCGTGATGCTGATCGACCGGTTCGGCAACCTGCAGCTGAATTGCCGCTCCGAGGAGGCGGAGCGAATTGGCCTGCGGCCGGGCGACGGGCTGCAGGTCGAGGTGAGCGAGGTGAGCCACCGGACGGGCAAGGCGGCGCACCGTGCGCGCTTCGTGCTCGCGTTCGCCGCCGCCGACGCCGGCGAGCTGATCGCCTACATCGACTCCTCCGGCTGGCTCGCGCTCGCCGTCAACCGCGGTAGCGCCGCCGAGCGACTGGTGGTCTCGGCCGGTGACGAGCTGCGCCTGCAGCACGGGGCGGCGGCCGGCGGGACGCTCAGCTGAAGCCCAACGCTCTCATTTCCGGCGGTGTCCGAGCGCGCAATCCAGACCACGATCCGGCTCGTTGCGCGCTGGAGCACGAATTTGGTGCTCCAGCGCGCAAACGCAGGCATTTGGTGTCCACCTTGCGCGCTGGAGCACGGGATCGTCAGGCGGTCAGCCCAATACCCGAGAGCTTGTATCCGCAAAGCGTCGCCCCGCTCGCCGATGCGCGCGGCACCATCGTCCCAAATGTCAGGGGCCGGCTGCAGCGGTCGCGGCGCGCTTCGGCGGCTGCCGGCGAGCGCCTCGACGAGCTGCGCGTCGTTCATGTGCAGCTCGTCCCGATACGGGCCCATCGTCGCCTCGATGTCCTTGAGCTGCCAGTGCTCGTCGACCCGCTCATCGGTGATTACCACCCCGACGCGATCTCGCAGGGTTCGTCCCATGAACTTCCTGATTAGCGGCGCTAGGCCTGTGCAGCCTTCGCTCTCGGGCCGATGAGCATGCTCGGTAGCCCCCGCCGCCACTACCGTCGCACCGACTCGACCAGCTCGAGACTGCGCGACCTCGCTGACACCGGCGCGCCGCATGGCACGCTCGTCACAGCCGCCGAGCAGACAGCCGGGCGCGGCCGCCAGGGACGGACCTGGACGGCGCCGCCAGGCCGCGCGCTGCTCGCCTCCCTGCTCCTCCACGATCCGCAGCCCCGGCTGCTGCCGCTGGCGGCCGGCGTTGCCGTCGCCGAGCTGTGCGAGTCGCTCGGACAGCCGGCCCAGCTCAAGTGGCCAAACGACGTGCTGATCGATCGCCGCAAGGTGGCGGGGCTGCTGATCGAAGCACGGCCGCAGGAGGGCTGGGCGATCCTCGGCGTCGGCCTCAATGTGGCGGTCGCCGCCGAGCAGCTGCCGCCCGAGCTGCGCGCGACCGCGACCGGGCTGGGTCGCGACCCAAACGAGATCGAAGCCGTCCTCGCCCGCCTGCTGGCGGCGCTCGAGGGCTGGCTCGGAGCCGACGATCACGCGATCCTCGAGGCCGTGCGAGCGCGCGACGCGCTGCGCGGCCAGGCGGTCTCATGGACCGGCGGCCGCGGGAAAGCGACCGGGATCGACGGGCACGGCAGGCTGATCGTCGAGACCGGCGCGGCTCAGGTCACGCTCGAGTCAGGCGAGGTGCACCTGGAAGCCTGAGGCTTGAGCGCTCACGTCGCCTCTCCGCTTGCCGCATCGGGCGGAACTCTGCACCTGATGCATCTAGCTGCCCGTATCGGGAAGCTAGCTGCATCACCACTGGGATGGCGCCGTGGCGCTTGCATGCTGCCGAGTGAGCGCCGCGTGCGCGCTGCCGCCGCGCGCTGCCGAGTGAGCCCCGGGTGCGCGCTGCCGCCGCGCGCTGCCGAGTGAGCCCCGTGGGCACACTTCCGAGTGGTCCTCGCTGCCGAGTGAGCTCCGGGGGCGAGCCGTGCTGCATGGGCCCTATCAGGCGGCGTCGCGTCCGGCGTGGACATCGGCCTCCACCCCCGGACCCTCGTCTTCCAACCCCGGACGCTCGTCCTCCAACTCCGGACCCCCGTCCTCCACCTCCGAACCCTCGTCCTCCACCTCCGAACCCTCGTCCTCCAACTCCGGGCCTTCGTCCTCGGGCTCAGGCTCGCCTTCCTTGACCCCGACAAGCTGCCCGCGCTCGTCCGTCGCCTCATCCTCCAGCTCCGGACGCGTGTCGTCGCTGCTCTGCACCCCGGCCAACTCAGCCTCGCCACCAGCTCCCGGCGCCGCCTCGGCTGGCTTGCGCCGGCGCCGCTTCGCCCCCCGACGGCCCTTGGGGAAGTTGCGCAGCAGCTCTCGCGCCAGCGCCGCCGGCTTGCGCGCCATCCGCGTGCGCGCGCCGTCCAGCGCCTGCTGGGCCTCGGGCGTGTGTGCCAGCGACGCAGCCAGCAGCGCCGCCGACAGCCGCCGGTCCTGCTGTCGGGCGGCATGTACGATCCGCCGCGCGTTGCGGGCGTGCGCCGAGCCGCTCGAGTTGACCAGCAGCCCCAGCAGCCGCTTGGTCTCGGGCCAGCGCTGCACGGCGTACTCCTCGTGCACCTCACGCGTGTACTCGGCCATCCGCCAGATCCAGGCGTTGGCCTGGTCGCGCCGTCCGATCCGCCGCTCGGCGAGCGCCTGCAGCATCACCTTGACGCCCTCGCGCTTCTCGTCGCGCTGCCATCCACCGATCATGTCGACTGCGGTGTCGAACGCCTCGGCGTCTCTGCTTGCGGCGATCTCCTGCAGCGCCCGCAGGCGCAGCTGCGAGTTGCGGTTGCGTTGCACCGCGGTCAGCAGGAACAGGCGCCGCAGCTCGCCGCCGCGGTCGAAGTGCAGCATCGCCTTCGCCCGCCGCCAGCCGTTCGGCGTCACCCGCGCCCCGGCCAGCTGGGCCCACACCTTCTGCTCGCCGTAGTCGAGATTCTCCACCGCGATCCGCCACAGCTCTCGCTCGAACACCTCGGCCCGCCGCTCCGGATCCGGCGTCACCGGCAGCACCCGCCGCTCGACCCGCACGCGCCGGCCACGGCCACGCCGCACCGGCCCCACGACGATCGCGCCGCCTCGGTAGACGTCGCGGTCCAGCAGCGAGTGCAGCGTCACGACCGGGTCGTCGTGCTTGGTGGCGGGATGCACGAAGTCGACCACGATCCCCGCCTCCTTGCCCGGGTGCCGACGCGTGACCCGCCCCACCCGCTGCTGGTAGATCCGCTTCGAGGCGGTCGGGGCCAGGTGCATGCAGACGGTCGCACGCGGGCTGTTCCAGCCCTCGGCCAGCAGCTGCGCGTTGATCAGCACGTCGATCTTGCCCGACTCGTAGTCCGCCAGGATCCGCGCGAGCTGGCGCTTGGGCGTCTCGCCGGAGACCGCCTGTGCCTTCATGCCGAGGTCGCGGAACGCCTGGGCGACGTTGTAGGCGTGCTTGACGCCGGCCGAGTAGACGACTCCGGGGACGCCGTTGAAGCGCGTCTTGTAGAGATCCGCGATCGCCAGGTTGAACGGCGTCTGGTCGAGCAGCTCGGCCAGCATCTCCTGATCGAACTCGGTGTCCACCTCGCCCCGCCGCAACGGCACCTTGGCGATCGTGCGCACGCCCGGTCCGGGCGGGATGCGGATGCAGCGCAGCGGCGCGATCACGCCGCGCCGCGCCGCCTGGGCGAGATCGAAGCGCGAGGTCTGGGTCGGGAACAGGTCGGTCACGTGCCGGGCGATCAGCGCGCCGGTGGCGGTCATGCCGATCCAGATCGGCTTGTCCCACGCCCGGATCGACGCCGAGGTCTTCTCGCCGAGCGCCGTGTGCGCCTCGTCGCAGATGACGATCGTGTAGGCGTCGGAGATGCGGCCGGCGTTGCGCACGAACCACTGGTAGGTCTCGACCGTCACCGGACCGATCACCGCCTCGTGCTCGTCGCGGCCGTCCCCGTCGAGCAGCAGCGGAGCGTGGATTCGGTCACGGTAGCCGCGGTCGCGCAGCTCCCCGATGAACTGGTCGACGAGGTTGCGCCGGTGCGTGAGGATCAGCACGCCGCCGGTTCGCGATGCCTCCACGAATCCCAGCGCCGCCACCGTCTTGCCGGCGCCAGTCGCGTGCTCGAACCAGAAGCGCCGGTCGGCGCCCGGGTCGTCGGGCGCGCCCTCGGCGGCGACGTCCTCGTCGAGCTCGCCCTCGTCCTGCCAGTCCAGCGGCTCCTCGTCGGAGTCGTCGAGCCCGCCCTCGTCCTGCCAGTCCTGCGGCTCCTCGTCGGAGTCGTCGTCCAGGTCGATGTCCTCGTCGTCGAGGAGCTCGGTCGAAGCGAGCAGCGCCGGCACGTCCACGATCTCGCGGCCGCGACCATTTTCATCGCCGCGCCCATTCTCGCTGCCGCGCTCATTCTCGCTGCCGTGCCCATTGCCGCTGCCGTGGCCGTTCTCGCCGACGACACGCCCGTTCCCGCTGCCGTTGCCATTGGCCTTCCCCTGCGCCTCGGCCATCAGCGCCGTCAGCGTGCCCGACAGCGCATCGACCTGGTGGGCGGACAGGACGGTGCCGTCCGCCAGGTGTGGCTCCTCCTCGGACAGCAGCCGCTCGAGCCCGAGCAGCAGCGAGTACGCGCGCCGCCATTGCAGCGACGGGAGCTTGGCGCCGCGCTCGAGCTCGCTCAGCGCTGCGTCCAGCGCCCGCCGCCGCGCCGCGCCGACCGCCAGCGCGTCCTCGAGCGTCTCGCCTTCGTAGACGAAGCGCTCGCGCGTAAACAGCTCCGCGCGTGCAATCGCGGCGGGACTTGGAAAGGTGGAAGGGTCACCCATGAAGGGATCTACAGTCGTCAGAACGCGCGAGCCGAGCACACGCCATTGCGAACGGCTCAGAGGGTTCGGTAGCCGCCGAACCCCGCGAGGATTTCCTCAGAAGCGGTAGCGCATCACCATGCCGGGTTCAGGCGCTAGCGCATATTTAAGCAGACGCCTCGTATGTCAAGCTGTCGAGCGTGTTTGCGAGTCCGGAGGAGCTGCAGTTCGAGATCCGCCCCGCCCGTACGCCGCACGAGCTGGAGGAGGCGCTGGCGCTGCGATACGAGGTCTTCTGCCGCGAGCAGGGAGTCCCGATCGGCGAGGAACGCGACGGCCGGGACCGCGACGGTCTCCACCTGATCGCGGTCGGCGGCGATCGCCTGCTCGGCACCTGTCGGCTCGTGTTCGTCGGCCGGACCGTCCAGTTCAGCCGCCTGGCCGTGGCCATGTCCGTCCGCCGTCACGGGATCGCCACGGCGCTGCTGCAGGCCGCTGACGCCGAGAGCCTCGCGCACGGCGCCAACCGGCTCGTGCTGCACGCCCAGACGTACGCCCGCTCGCTGTACGAGGGCAACGGCTACCGGGCCCGGGGCCGCGAGTTCACCGAGGCCGGGATCGAGCACGTTGCGATGGAGAAGAAGATCTGAGCGACAACCGTGAGCAGACGCTCAGCGAGCCGGCCGCAGCCGCCCCGGAGTTGCGCATCGATCCGCTCTCCGGACACCGCGTGATCATCGCCGGGTCGCGTGCGGGTCGTCCCGGCGGCGGGCTTGTGGCACCGCCGCCGGAGCGGATCGCCGCCGCCGACGATCCGTTCGCCGACGGCCACGAGGACCGTACGCCGCCCGAGCTGTACGCGCGGCGGCCGAACGGGGGCGCCGCCAACGGCCCCGGCTGGTCCGTGCGCGTCGTCCCGAACCTGTACCCGGCGCTCGGCAGCACCGGGAGTGGGGCGCGGGGCTGGCAGCAGAGCCGGCCCAACCGCGAGACCGACCTGTTCTGGGCGGCCGCCGCCGGCGGCGCGCACGAGGTGATCATCAACTCGCCGCGGCCGGTCGCCTCGTTGGCGGAGCTCGAGCGCGAGGAGGTGGTGATCGCGGTAGAGGTGTGGCGCGAGCGGATGCGCGCCCATCCCGAGGCGGCGTGTCTGCACCTGATCGTCAACGAGCGCCGCGAGGCCGGCGCCTCCAGGCCGCATACGCACGCGCAGCTGTACGCGCTGCCGTTCGTGCCGGCCGAGATCGCTCGCGAGCGCGAGCGCGCCGGCGCCTACACGACCCGGACGATGGGCGCCGACCTGCTCGGTGACCTCTTGCAGGAGGAGGTGCGCAAGCGCGAGCGACTGGTCGCGCTCGACGCCGAGGCGGTCGTGATCGCGCCGTTCGCCTCGCGCGTGCCGTTTCAGCTGATGCTGGTACCGCGGGTCCCGCGGACGCGGTTCGAGGCGGACGGGCCGACCGGCGCGGCGCTGCTGCACGACGCGCTCGGGCGCCTCGCCCGGCGGCTCGGCGCAAGCCCGCCGCTGAACCTGTGGATCCGCACGGCGCCACGCGGGGCCGAGCACTTCTGCTGGCGGATCGACATCCTGCCGCGGCTGACCCACCTGGCGGGGCTCGAGCTGGGCGCCGGGATCAACCTCAACACGGTCGACCCGGCCGACGCGGCTGCGCAGCTGCGCGACAGCTGATGCGGGTCCGGCGAGAGCGCTGATGCGCGCGCTGGTGCAGCGGGTCAAGCGCGCGTCGGTCAGCGTCGACGGGGTTGTCGTCGCGGCGATCGGCCCCGGCCTGCTGGTGCTGCTCGGGGTCGCCGTCGACGACGGCGAGCGAGAGGCCGACTGGCTGGCCGACAAGGTCCGGGCGCTGCGCGTGTTCGCCGACGCCGAGGGTCGCATGAACGAGCCGCTCGGCGACCGCGAGATCCTCTGCGTCAGCCAGTTCACGCTGTACGGCGACGCTCGCAGGGGCAACCGCCCGAGCTACGTGCGGGCTGCCGCGGGGCCTGCGGCGGAGCCGCTGTACGAGCGCTTCTGCGCGCGCGCCGGCGCCCGGCGCGGCGTGTTCGGCGCGCTCATGCAGGTGGAGCTGACGGGCGACGGGCCCGTGACGCTGATGCTCGAGAGCCCGAAGCAGTGAGCTTCAGTGGCGCCCGCTGCGCCACCGCGCCGGTGCCCGCAGGGCGTCCGCGTACACCTCCCAGGTGGCCGCCGCCGCGTCCTCCCAGGTCCACGCGATCGGCGCCGGCGCCGGGCGCCGGGCGGACTCGGCAGCGCTGATCAGCCCCTCGAGGTCGTCCACCTTGCTGAGCACGACCCGTCCGTCCAGCACCTCGCGGAGCGCCGGCAGGTCGCACGCCGCGACCGGCGTGCCGCAGGCCAGCGCCTCGATCGGGGCCAGCGCGAAGCCCTCGTCCGCCGAGGGGAACACGAGCGCCTGGGCGCCCGTGTAGATTGCCGCCAGCTCGTCGTCGGAGACGCGGTCGGTGAGCGTCACGTCGGGCAGCTCGCGAGCCCAGGGTCCCGTCGGGCCGACAAGCACGAGCGGCAGCGAGCGCTTCGCCTTGGCGAGTGCCGCCACCCGCTTGCAGGGGTCCGGGCTCTGCAG
>JASHQV010000481.1 GCA_030038955.1 Solirubrobacteraceae bacterium | reverse complement strand
CAGCGCGTGCGCGATCAGCACGCGCTGCTGCTCGCCGCCCGACAGGCGCCCGACCCGCTGACCGGCGAACGTCTCGGCCCCCACCGCTGCGATCATCTCGTCGACGCGCTGACGGCGGCGGCGCGACGGGAGCCGCGGCCCCAGCCGGTGCCCGTCGAGACCGAGCGCGACGAGGTCTCGCGCGCGCAGCGGGATGTCGGGGTCAAGCAGGAACTTCTGGGGCACGTAGCCAACGGATGCGGAGCGCGTGGTGGCAGCGCGGGCGCCCGCGTTCGCGCGGGCGCCCGCCTGCTCGAAGGCGCCTCCGGTCGCTCCCGCGGTGAGCAGCACGCGCCCGCGAGCCGGCGCCTGGAGCCCGAGGATCACCCGCATCAGCGTGGTCTTGCCGGCGCCGTTAGCGCCGATCAAGCCGGTGAACTGGCCGGCGCCGATCGTGAAGCTGACGTCGCTGAGCACGTTGCGCCCGCCGAGGTTGACGTGAACCCCGTCGACCGACAGGACTGGCCCCGGCGGCGACCCGATCGGCGCTGGCGCAGCGCTCATAGCGTCTGCGTCGACCGCCCAGATGCGACCGCTGCGCGCAACGCAGCGGTCTCCGCCAGCATCCACCGCTGGTAGTCGTAGCCGCGTGGCATCGTCTCGTAGACGCCGACGACCGGGATCCGATGGGCGGCGGCGACGCGCAGGAACGACTGCGTGATCAAGTCGGTCACCTGCCGGTTGTAGACGAACGCCCGGACCTGCCCGCGCGCCAGCAGCGCGTCCTCGCGGCTGACCGCCTGCGGCGCCGGGTCGACGCCGTTCATGATGTCGAGCTGCAGCGACTGCGGCGTTAGCACGCGTGCGCCGGAGGCGCTCAGCATGTAGTCCGCGACCGGCTCGGTGGTGGCCACGCCGGTGCCGGCGTAGCGCCGTCGGAAGGCCGCCAGCGCGCGGTACCACGGTCTCAGCGAGGCGTCGAAGCCGCGGGCGCGCGCGCGGAAGTAGGCAGCGTGCTGGGGCGACAGGCGGATCAGCGCCGTCGCGACCGCAGCCGCAACCGCCGGCATCGTTCGGGGGGCGTACCAGAGATGCGGATTCCACTGGGTGTCCGGTACGCGCAGCAGGTGCTGGACGTCGATCACGACCCGCCTCGAGCTGGGGGCGGCCGCCTCGATCCGGGTCATGAAGTCGTCGTAGCCGAGCCCGTTCTGGACGACCAGCTGAGCCGTGCTGACCGTGCCTGCGACGCTCGGGCTGGCCTCGAACGTGTGCGGGTCGGTGTTGGGGTTGTCCATGATCGCCGCGACCTTCACGTAGCGGCCGCCGACCTGCGAGATCACGTTGGCGTACTCGTTCTCGGCGCCGACTGCGAGGATCCTGCCGCGACCGGCGGTAACGACGGTCGCCCCGCACCCGGACGCGGCCAGCGCGAGGCACGCGGCCAGCGCGAGCGAGCCCTGCAGCGACGCCAGCCTGACGGAAGCGCGTCTGGCCGCGGCGGCTCTGGTGGCGACAAACGTACGCATCGGAAGCGCTCGGCAGACTACCACAAAATGAGTCTCATTCCTATATTTGTTTCGACCGTCGGTCAGGCTACACTCAGGTCGTGCCATCCCGCCGCCAGCAAGACGAGAGCTGGGCAGAGCAGGCCCGGCGTCAGCTGAGGCAAGGCCGGCATCACAACGGCGCCGCCCGTGAAGCCGTGCTGGAGCTGCTCGACTCGCAGGCCTGTGCACTGTCGGCGGTCGAGATCGAGGACGTGTTGCGCTCGAGCGAGCGTCCGGTGGGACGGGCCAGCATCTACCGGATCCTCGACGAGCTCGAGCGGCTCGACCTCGTACAGCGCCTCCAGGTCGGCCAGGCAATGGCGCGCTACGAGCCCGTCCGCGGCGAGCGCGAGCACCATCACCACCTCGTTTGCGACAGCTGCGGAACGGTGATGCCATTCACCGACTCCGGCCTCGAGACCGCGATCGCCAGCCTCAGCGGGCGCGTGCCAATCCGCGTCGACGAGCACGAGATCGTGCTGCACGGGTCCTGCCCGGACTGCGGCTGACTCGAGCTCGCGGCGGCTGAGCTCGACTGCACCGGCAGCTGCCGGGGCGGCCCCTGGCCCGCAAGCCAGGGGCCGCCCGCTCACCGCAAGACAGGCACGTCCGCGGTGATCACCTCGTGCCCGTCCGCGGTGATCAGGACGTTGTCCTCGATGCGGATGCCGCCGAAGCCGAGCAGGCGGTCGACTTGCTGCCAGTCGACCTGGTCGCGGAAGCGGTGGCGGCGCTCGGGATCGCCCAGGATCGCCGCCACGAAGTACACCCCGGGCTCGACGGTCACAACCATCCCCGGCTCGAGCGGCAGGTCCATGCGCAGGTTCGGGAACGGCTTGGGATCGTGGCGGCGCTGGCGCAGGGGGCCGGCCGCGTCGCGCACACCGAGCCCCACCAGGTGGCCGATCCCGTGCGGCGAGAACAGCCAGGTGGCGCCGGACTCGACCAGCGTCTCGGGGTCGCCGCGCAGGAGGCCGTGGGCGGCCAGGCCCTCGGCGATCGTCGCGGCCGCCACGCGGTGCACGTCCCGCCACTCCGCGCCGGGCGCGCAGCGGTCGATCGCCGCCCGCTGTGCCGCGTGGACGACCGCGTGCAGCTCACGCTGCTCGGGGTCGAGCCGGCCGTCGACCGGGTAGGTGCGGGTGATGTCACTCGCGTAGCCGAGGTACTCGCCGCCGGCGTCGATCAGCACCAGCTCGCCCGTACCGAGGCGACGATCGGTCGGCGCGAAGTGCAGCACGGCCGAGTTCGGGCCGCTGCCGACGATCGTCTCGAAGGCGATCGCGTCGGCGCCCCGGCGGAGCGCCTCGGCCTCGAACTCGACCTGCAGCTGGCGCTCGCTGACGCCCGCCTCGATCAGCCCGGCGGCGACCGCGAAAGCCGCGCCCGTGGCCCGCTCGGCGGTGCGCATCCGCTCGAGCTCGACGGGGTCCTTGGGGCGCCTGACCACGTCGAGGTCGAACCGCAGCTCCTCGCTCAGCTGCCGATCGAGCGTCACGTCGGCCGCGAGCGTGGCAGGCGGAGGCGCGCCCAGCCCGGCGATCGCGCGAGCGCGGCGCTGGCGCAGCCACGCCTCGAGGTCGTCGGTCGTGGGGCCTTCGGGACCGGCCGCCGGCGCTCCCGACCAGAGGCGGTCGTCGGCGGTGACCGGCGCCACGAAGTCGACCCAGCCGGCGGCGGGGTCGAACGCGAGCACGCCGTGCGGGCGGTTGCGGTCGGTCAGGTAGTAGTACTCGGTGTGCGCCTCGAACCGATAGGTCGCGTCGGCGCGGCCGGGGCGGCTGATCAGCTCGCCCGCGCTGATCAGGACGATCGCGTCGTCCAGATCCCAGGCGGCGGCGACCGCCTCGCGGCGCCGGATGAGCTGCTGCTCGATCGTCGAGCTGTCGGTCGCGGTGCTCACGCCCCCATGTTTCCACTCACGTGCCGACGCGGGCCGCAGCCGGTGCGCGCACCAGGTCGAGATCATCGTCGGCGAGACGCAGGCCGAGGCCCTCGGGTGCATGCAGCGCCAGCATCTCTGCCGAGGCGTCGATCCGCTCGACGTCGAACAGCGACACGCCGATCATCACGAGGAATGCGATCGGCACGGTCGCCAGCGCGGGCTCCGACAGCAGCGCGGCGCCGAGCCCGGTCTGGGGCTCGCCGAGCGCCAGCCCGGCGAAGATCGCGCCGGTCGCGAGCACCGCGCCCGTGACCATGCCGGCGCCGGCGCCGCGAGCGGTCAGACCGGTCCACCAGATCCCCAGCAGGAACAGCGGGCAGAAGGTGCTGGCGGCGATCGCGAACGCCCAGCCGACGAGCAGCGCGATGTTGACCTGCTGCGCCAGCAGCGCCAGCAGCGCCGGAGCGACCATCGCGGCGATCGCCGCCAGCCGGAACCGCAGCCGCCGCACGGAGACGCTAGGCCGCCGCTCGCGACGCAGACGCGGCCAGACGTCGTGACTGAGCGTGCCCGCCATCGACACGAGCAGGCCCGAGGAGGTCGACAGGAACGCCGCGAACGCCCCCGCCGCACACAGCGCACCGAGGATCGTCCCGACCGGACCGGGCCACGCCGCCTGCGGCAGGCGCAGGACGACGTCGTCGGTCTGGCCGGTGACGTACAGCTGCGGCGTCAGCACCCGCCCGAGCGCGCCATAGACCATCGGGAACGCGTAGAACAGCCCCAGCAGGCCGAGCACGCGCACGGTCGTGCGCCGCGCCGCGTGGCCGTCGGGGTTCGTGTAGAAGCGGACGAGCACGTGCGGCAGCCCCATCGTGCCGAGGAACGTCGCGAGCAGCAGCGAGTACACCAGCACCGGCGAGCTCTCGGCGCTGCCGCCCACCGGCCGCGACCACTGATCGCCGCGCTGGGCCACGATCCCGTCGCCGACCGGCACGATCCCGTGCGGCGGAAGCTGCACGCGGCCCGCGGGCAGCGTCACGTGGCGGCCAGCCGACACGTGGACGGTTCGCCCGTCGGCGGTAAAGCTACCTGCGAGCGGAAACTGCACGCGCTCGGGCGAGGACAGCCTGACCACGAGGCCGTGCGCACCCGCGCGCGGCATCTGCTGTCCGAACAGGGCCGCGCGTCCGGGGAGGCCACCGAGATGGATCACCAGCAGGCAGGCCGGCACCGAGATCGCAAACAGCTTCAGCCAGAACTGGAACGCCTGCACGTAGGTGATGCCACGCATGCCGCCGATCGCGACGTTGATCATCACGATCAGCCCGACGACGACGACGCCAACCCAGTACGGCGCGCCGACGACCACGCCCAGCGCGAGCCCCGCGCCCTTCAGCTGCGGCAGCAGGTAGAAGCCGCCGATCAGCAGCACGATCGCGGCCGCTGGCATGCGCAGCGCCGGGCTTCGCAGCCGCGCCTCGGCGAAGTCCGGGATCGTGTACGAGCCGAACCGCCGCAGCGGCGCGGCGACGAACAGCAGCAGCGCCAGGTAGCCGACCGTGAACCCGAGCGCCTGCCAGATCGCGATCGCGCCGAGCTGGAACTCGAGCCCCGCGAGCCCGAGGAAGCTCGCGGCCGACAGGTACTCGCCGGAGATCGCGGCCGCGTTCCACCACGCGGTCACGCTTCGCGAGGCGACCAGTAGATCGGAGGTGGTGCGCACGAAGCGCACGCCCCAGGCGCCGAGCCCGAGCGTCCCGAACGTGACCACGCCGACGGCGGCGAGCGCGATCACTTCTCGATCAGCTCGCGGAAGGCGGCGTCGAGCGCATCGGCACGGCGCTTGTACAGCCAGCCGATCGCGATGAACACCGGCGACAACGGCACCATCAGCACCCAGATCGTGACCGGCACGTCAAGCACTTGCAGCCGTTGCAGCCGTGGCAGCAGGTACAGCGCCAGCGGGAGCACCCCGAACACCGCTCCGAACGCGGTCAGCGCCAGCAGCGACAGCTGTAGCTGGGCGTGGCGCAGCCGCCGCAGATAGATCTCGCCGTGCTCAGTCGACTCGGCAAGCTCGTGCCGCAGCGGTCGCAGCGTCCGGCCCGCAGCGCGCTCGGAGGCGTGCGCGGACTCGCCCCGTACCGCCTTCGAGCGCTGATCGTGGTGGTTCGACCGCTCCTCCCGGTGGCCGCTCACGCGCGCAGCCTCCGTCGCAGCTCGGCCACCTGGCGACGCGCGACGGGGATCTCGCTGTCATCGGCCATCACGATCGTGGCGCCGCCGCCGAGCTCGGGGCGCACCTCGCTGGCACGCTGAAGGTTGGCGACATAGCTGCGATGGACGCGCACGAAGCCATGCGGCAGCCACCGGCGCTCCAGCTCCGACAGCGCCCCGCGCACGAGGAAGCGGCCCTCGTCGGTGACGATCCGCACGTAGTCTCCCTCGGCCTTGACGTACAGGATCGACGAGCGTGGCACCAGCCGCGTCGCGCCGCCTCGCTGGTGCTCGATCGGGACGATCTCCTCGGTGTCGCCGGCGCCACCGGGCGCGGTCACGGGCGGCTGCGGCGAGCGGTCGAGGATCACGCGGCCGATCGCCTCCTCGATCCGTGCCCGCGACACCGGCTTCTTGAGGTAGTCGAGCGGGTGCAGGTCGAGCTCGAAGGCCCCAACCGCGCCCTCCTCGTAGGCGGACACGAACACGAGCGCCGGCGGCGAGGCAAACTGGTCGAGCACGCTCGCGAGCTCGAGACCGTCGATGTCCGGCATCCGCACGTCGATGAAGATCGCATCGAACCGGTGGTCGGCGAGCAGCCGCAAGGCTTCGCCGCTGCCGGCCGCGACCGCCACCTCGGTCACGCGCGGCGAGCCTTCGAGCATGCGCGCGAGATCCTCGAGCGCCGGGTGCTCGTCGTCGACGGCCAGCACCCGCAGGCCGGGCTCGGTCATGCCGCCCTCACCCCGGCCCGGAACTTCGGCAGCGTCATCGTCACGGTCGTGCCCTCGCCGACGACCGATTCGATCTCGAGCCCGTAGTCCTGGCCGAACGTCGCGCGCAGCCGCGACTGCACGTTGATCAGCCCGATCCCGTCGCTCTTGCCGTTGAGGATCGCCTCGCGGCGCTCGGCCTCCATGCCGACACCGTCGTCGGAGACGCGCAGCTCGATGTCGGTGCCGATCTCGGAGCCGACAATCTCGATGCGTCCTTGGCCGCGGCGCTCGACGCCGTGGCGGATCGCGTTCTCGACGAGCGGCTGCACGGACAGCATCGGCATCACCGTCTGCAGCACGTCGGGGGAGACGTGGAGGCGCACGTCAAGCTTGTCGCCAAAGCGCGCGTGCTCGAGGCGCAGATACTTCTCGACGAAGGCGAGCTCGTCGGCGACCGTCACGTACGGGCTCTGGCGACGGAACGCGTAGCGCGTGAACTCCGCGAACTCGGTGAGCAGCTCGCGCGCCTCGTCGGGATTGGAGTGGATGTAGCTGGCGATCGCGGCCAATGTGTTGTACACGAAGTGCGGCGAGATCTGGGCGCGCAGCGCACGCAGCTCAGCCCGCGCGAGCCGCTCGGCCTGCGTCTCCATCTCGGCCAGCTCGAGCTGTGCCGAGACGAGACTCGCGGTCTCGGTCGCGGTGCGGGTGTCGTCGGGCGTCAGCCGGTGGCCGTGCGCGAACAAGGCTGCAAACGTCCCGACGCGCTCGCTCTGCACGACCAGCGGGGCGAGCACCGCCGGCCCCAGCGGGCAGCCCGGGTGCGAGCACGCGATCCGCGATGAGATGTGGATCCGATCGCGGCGACCGGCGGCAGCGATGTCGACCAGCGGCTCGCCGGGCAGATGATGGTCGGCCCCGTCTCCGTCGAATGCCAGCACCTCTCCGTCGGCGGTCGTCAGCGCCACCGCCAGCGCCTGGTTGAGCGCGTGCAGGTAGCCGATCGTCTTGGCGGCGCTATCGGTCGACAGGCCACGGCGGAGATGCGGCAGCGTCACCGTCGCGGCGTGCAGCGCATCCTGCATCGCGCGGCGCTCGGTTGAGACCACCGGCGGCGGCCGGAGCAGTCTGATCCCCGCCACCACGGAGGCGATCACCGCCCAGCCGACCAATACGCCGAGGAGAACCTCTTCCACTTTCGAGCGGAGGATATTGCGCACGGACCACGTGCGGTCGCCGTTCGCCGCGCGTTCGCCGCCGTTCATCGCACAACCGACGCCGACGCCCGATCAGGGGCTGCTCGTCTTCAGTCCACAGCATTAGCCTGCGCGCCGACCTTGTGAGCCGGCGTCGCCGCTGGCGTGCCCACGTCCGGCGACGGCGCCCAAAGGGAGGTGAGTACATGGAAGCATCAGGCGGATCAGGCGGTAGCTCTTGGACCCCCGCCAACCCGGCACCGCTGGGGCTGGCCGGATTCGGCCTCACGACGCTAGTGCTGAGCATGTTCAACGCGAACCTGGTGGGCTCCGCCGGGGAACCGGTCGTGCTCGGGATGGCGCTCGCCTACGGCGGGCTCTGTCAGCTGCTCGCGGGAATCTGGGAGTTCCGGACCGGCAACACGTTCGGCGCGACCGCGTTCAGCTCGTACGGCGCGTTCTGGATCTCGTTCTTCTTCCTCGTGTCGTTCGACGTGGTGAAGATCCCGGGGACCGCAGTGGACAGCGCACTCGGGCTGTACCTGTGGGCGTGGGGGATCTTCACGGGCTACATGTTCTTCTGCTCGTTCGCGGCAGCGCGAGCGGTCTCGTTGGTGTTCTTGCTCCTGACGGCCACGTTCATCATCCTCGGCATCGGCAACTCCGGTGGCAACGCGAGCGTGATTCACCTCGGCGGCTGGGTCGGAATCGTCACCGCGGCGGCGGCGCTGTACACGTCCTGCGCAGAGATCATGTTCGCCCAGTACAAGCGGTACGTGCTGCCGGTGTTCCCGCCGAAGCCAGCGCAGGGTCAGCGGCCTCCGCTGGGGCGCCCCGACCCCGGGGAGTGACGGCGACGGACGCGATCAGCTGACCGAGTCGGTCAGCGACTGACAAACGGGGGGCGGGGGCCGTCCATTTTGGACGGCCCCCGCCCCCCTTTTACGTTTGCGCCCCGGGCAGACGACGGCCGTACAAGCGCAGACGACGGCCGTCCAAGCGTGAGGACGGCGGTCGAGGCCGTCAGCCGACGGACCAAAAAGTCGCCCACCCCCTTCTTGCCCGAGGGGTGGGCGAACTTATGGTCGCTCACGGCCACGTTTTGGGGCCGACCCATGAGCGAGGCCGGGGGTCGGCGAGGTTATGGTCGCCTCCCCGACGAACGGTATCGGCGACCACGGAAACAGGGCTCAAGAGACCGATCGGGCTTAGACGACGCGGGTGCGGGTCACGACCCGCAGGTGGCGAAGGCTCGGCACGACGGGGGGCGGCTCAGCCCCAGGGCTGAGCCGCCCCCCAAAAAAGCAGGCGCGTGCCTCCTACTCGGAGTCGGCGCCGAACGTCTTGATCTCGTGCTGGGCCTCGGCCGACAGGTCGGGAACCTCGCCGGCAGCGCGCTTGGCGCTCTGGACGTGCTCCGTGATCGACTCCACCACGTCGGGGTTGGCGAGCGTGGTCACGTCGCCGACATCGGT
>JASHQV010000480.1 GCA_030038955.1 Solirubrobacteraceae bacterium | reverse complement strand
CCGATCAGGATCGCGTACTCGATTACGGCGATGCCGACCTGGGTGCGTGCCGTGATGCGGATTCCAATCACCGCCAGCACGATCATCGCCAGCCCGACCGCAGTCGCGATGCCGATGTTGCCCCACACGCTCGTGCCGCTACCGCCGAACACGGCCAGCACAGATGGGCCCAGCACCTCGACGCCGCTAACGGTCGCGATCACATACGCGGCGATCATTAGCCACCCGATCATGAACCCGAGTGAAGGGTCGATTGCGCGCCCCACCCACTCATACGAGGCGCCGCAGTTCTGATTCCAGAGATTCAACCGCCGGTAGGCGTTGGCGATCACCAACATCGGAATCGCTGTGATCACGATGATTGGACCGCTGCCGTAGTGCGTCGCCGCCACTAGTGCCGCCAGCGTCAGCCCGACGGACGCTGCCGGAGCCGAGGACGCCATTCCAATCACGGTGTCCTGGACGATCCCGATCGCATCCCGCTCGAGGCCGTCGCGCGAGGCGAGGCGGTCGCCATCTTGTCCGCGAGCGACCAGGTCGAGGTCGGCCATCACCGTGCTCCGGATCGCGGCGCTTCCGTACGCGGCGGGTGGGCGGGATCATCGGACAGCGATGGTCGCGTCCGGTCGTTCTCGTCGACAGGGTCGAGTCTGCGGCCAAACGTGGCGCGCGCGTCCGGCACCGGACTGATTGCGCTGATCCAGTGCCGCCCGGTCAACCTAAGACCACGAATCATTCCGTTCTCCTCCAGAGCGCCGCTCATCCAATCATGTCGTCGGTCGGCTGTCAACAGTTGTCATACGCGGAAACGCGTATACACGTTGCGACTGCTGGTGGATGGCGCGGTAGGGGAGCGCCGGGAGACCGGACCTGGCAAGCCTAGGCGCAACTTCCGACCAAGCATTGCCTTCTGCAGATAGACGATTGTTGACAGCCGACCGACGACATGGTTTTATGCCGATCTAAGACTGAGGGAAATGCAGACGACGCGACCACAAATCCGCCTGTGCAGTCTGTGTGGATGGACGGCGCACAGGAGGCTTGATCGGGGCCAGCCGCCACTTCTCAGGTCCCGCGATCACGATGCGCCGCTCCGCTCACACGCGAGCGTGCACGCGCCCGTGTCGGCCGGCCGCGGACCCAGTCGACACCGCCGCCGCGAGCTGTCGCGCGCCGGCCGACAGGCATGCAGGAAGCGGACATGCCCGCAGACAAGGAGGAGGAATACCAGGCCATGAGCACGAGCGGCATTTTCGGGGTGGACGTCGAGCCGGAGCCCACGGGGGCCGCCCAGCGGGCGAAGCCTCTCGTCGAGTCTCACCACATCGATGTGATTCCCGAGAGCGAGCGCACCGGTCGCCCGCGGGATCAGTTCACGCTGTGGTTCGCTGCGAACGCGAACGTAGTCAACTTTGTTTTGGGCGGCGTGGCGATCGCGTTCGGGCTCAACCTGTTCTGGGCGATCGTGGCGATCGTGGTCGGGAACGTGCTCGGAATGCTCCTGACCGCGCTGCACGCCTGGCAGGGGCCGCGCCTGGGCGTACCACAGATGATCCAGAGCCGAGGCCAGTTCGGCTTCTACGGCGCGGACTTCATCTTCCTAGCCTCGATCTTCCTAGACGTCGGCTACATGGCCGCGCAGCAGGCGCTGCAAGGTCATGCAATGCACGACTTGATTCCTGGTCTTGGCATCCCTGCATGGATCATCATCGTCACGCTTCCCGCGGTGGCCATGGCGATCTTCGGCTACCACCACATTCACACCATGCAGAAGGTGCTCACCGCGACGTTCATGGTCGTAATCGTGGTCTCGCTGATCCAGGTCATCAGCTACGGTCCGGTGCTTGCCAAGTATCGGGGATTCGGGCTCGCAAGCATGCCGATCCTGATCGCGACGATCGGCCTGTTCTTCATGAACATGCTCAGCTGGGCGCCCTATGTGTCGGACTACTCTCGGTATCTCCCGGCCAACGTGAGCTTCCGGCGCACGTTCTGGGCGATCTTCCTCGGCAACGTCGTGGCCACCTCCCTGTTCGCGATCCTTGGCGCCTGGATCACCACGGTCGTGCCGGTCGCCTCCTCCGACCCGCTGGGCGCGGTTGCCACGGTCTCGGGGACGTGGATCCTGTTCTTCATGGCACTGAGCCAGCTCCCGGGGGACACGCTCAACGCCTACACCGGAATGATGGCGCTGGCGAGCATGGGGAGCCATATCGAGGAGTTGATGACCGGACGTCGGAGGCAACTGGTGCGCGTCGTCGGGATCCTCATCCTGTTCGTGATCGGGACGGTGCTGGCGCTGCTCGGCTACAAGTCGTTCCTGAACACGTTCGAGAACTTCATCGACATTCTCCTGTTCTTCTTCGTTCCCTGGAGCGCGATCAACCTCGTCGACTTCTACCTCGTGCGCCACGGTCACTACGACGTAGACGCGTTCTTCACGCAGCACGGGCGGTACGGCTTGTTCATGTGGCCCGGGTGCATCTGCTACCTGATCACGCTCGGGGTCCAGGTGCCATTCCTTGACCAGACGGAGTACGTGGGGCCACTCGTCAAGCACCTCGGCGGTGCCGACATCTCTTGGGCTGTCGGCTTCGTTGTGGCCAGCGGTTTGTATTACGTTGTGATGCGCTGGCGCGGGGGGGACGCCGAGTCGAGAAGCGCGGCCATGGTGGGTACTGCGCCAGCCGTCGCCGAGGAGACCGAGACGTAGGAAGCCAGCTCTGAGCCACGTCGGACCCCCGGCTCGTTTCGTGCCGGTGGCATGAAGCCCTGAGACGTATCCTGCATGGCGTGAGCGACGTCTCCATCGACACGATCAGCCGCGTCGGCGTGGTCGGCGGCGGGATCATGGGGTCCGGGATCGCCGAGGTGTGTGCCAAGGCCGACCTCGACGTGGTCGTGGTCGAGGTCGACGATGACGCCGCCAGCGCCGCCGCCGAACGGATCGGCAAGTCGCTGCGCCGCGCGGTCGGGCGCGGCAAGATCGAGGCGAGCGAAGCCGAGGCGGCGCTCGAGCGGGTGGTTTTCAGCTCCGACTTCTCGAAGCTGGCCGATCGCGAGCTGGTGGTCGAGGCGGTCGTCGAGGACAAGCAGACCAAGCTCGACGTGTTCCGCCGGCTGTCCGGGGTGGTCGAGGATGAGCGGGCGATTCTCGCCTCCAACACCTCGTCGATCCCGATCGTCGAGCTGGCGGTCGCCGCCGGCGCGCGCGAGGCAAACGTGCTCGGGCTGCACTTCTTCAACCCGGTACCGGTGCTGTCGCTGGTCGAGATCATCCCGTCGCTGCTGACCTCCGAGGAGGTCACGCGCCGCGCCCGCGAGTTCGCCGTCGAGCAGCTCCACAAGGACCCGATCGTCGCCCCTGACCGCGCCGGCTTCACCGTCAACGCGCTGCTGATCCCGTACCTGCTGTCGGCGATCCGGATGCTCGAGCAGGGGCTCGCCACCGCCGAGGACATCGATCGCGGCATGGTCAACGGCTGCGCGCACCCGATGGGGCCGCTGGCGCTGGCCGACCTGATCGGGCTCGACACGGTGATGGGGGTCGCCGAGACGCTGTACGCCGAGCACCGCGAGCAGCTGTTCGCGCCGCCGCCGCTGCTGCAGCGGCTGGTGGCAGCCGGGCTGCTCGGCCGCAAGAGCGGCCGCGGCCTCTACAGCTACAGCTAATTCTCCTACGGACCCTAAGGCAGAGTCGCCTCGGGACGCCCGCCGCGGGGATCGATCCGTATCGTGGGGTCGATGGACCTATGCCTGATGGTCGAGGGGCAGGAGGGCGTCGACTGGCCGCAGTGGCAGGCGCTCGCGCGCGCCTGCGAGCAGCACGGGATTCCGGCGCTGTTCCGCTCCGACCACTACCTGAACCTCGACGGGCAGCACCCTGAGCGCGGATCGCTCGACGCCTGGGCGACGATCAGCGCGCTGGCCGCGACCACGACCAAGCTGCGGCTCGGGACGATGGTCTCGCCGGCCACCTTCCGCCACCCCTCGGAGCTGGCGAAGCTGGCGGCCACCGCCGACCAGATCTCGGGTGGGCGGATCGAGCTCGGCCTCGGGGCCGGCTGGCACGAGCGCGAGCACGCCGCCTACGGGTTTCCGTTCCCGGACGTGGCGACGCGCACGGCGGTGCTCCAGGAGCAGCTCCAGGTGGTGCTCGGCAGCTGGTCGGAGGAGCCGTTCTCGTTCGACGGCGCGCACTACCACCTCGTGGACCTCGATGCCCGTCCCAAGCCGGTGCAGCGGCCGCATCCGCCGCTGATCCTCGGCGGCAGCGCCGGGCCTCGCGTGGCGGCGCTCGCCGCCCGCTTCGCCGACGAGTACAACACCACGTTCGCCACCGTTGCCGAGATCAGGGAGCGGCGGGGGAGAGTCGCGCGTGCGTGCGTGCGGGCCGGGCGCGAGCCGATCCCGTTGTCGCTGATGACGACCGTGATCGTCGGCGACGGCGAGGCGGATCTGCGTGAGCGCGCCGCTCGGGTGGCGCAGGCGCAGGGTGGAGATCCGGCGCAGCTGCTCTCAGACCCGCCGGAGTCGTGGGTGGTGGGGACGATCGACACCGCCGCCGAACAGCTGCAGGCGCTGCGCGAGGCCGGCGTCAGCCGCGTCAT
>JASHQV010000479.1 GCA_030038955.1 Solirubrobacteraceae bacterium | reverse complement strand
CGCGGACACCGCCGCGCCGCCGAGCGCCGGGCTGCGCTCGAGCAGCCGCACCGAGCGACCCGCGCGCGCCAGCAGCGCGGCCGCGACGAGCCCGTTGTGGCCGCCGCCGACGATCACGGCGTCGTACTTCAAGACCGCCCCAACATACGCCGGAGATCGGGATTGTGGGGCTCGAGTGAGAGCGCTTGCTCCAGGCGCGCGCGGGCTTGCAGCGTGCGGCCGGCCGCCAGGTCGAGCTCGGCGGTGTCGGTGAGCGCTTGAATGCTCCGGGGAAACGCGGACAGCTCGCTGCGCGCCCACGGCAGTCCCGGCACGATCGCCGCCGCGAGCCTGTCGGTAGTCAGGGTTGCGTACGCGTGCGCGGCGGTCGCAGCGATCTCCGGATCCCAGGGACGCAGGGCCTGGGCGAGGTGGAAGTCCCGCTGGGCGGAGCCGAGGTCGCCTCGGGCCGCTGCGTCGATCGCCTGGCGCAGCGGGATCTCGGCGATCGCCCCCGCCGCCGTGAGGATCGCCAGCGCGCCCGCACAGGCAATCGCGGCCAGGCGACACGGCCGTCGTAGCCTGGTCCACAGCGCCGCGAGTCGATCCCGAGGCGAACCGGCAAGATCGGGACCGGCTAGCAGCGCGCCGGCGAACGCCGCCGCCAGCGGAGTGGTTCCCGGCGAAGTGAACGCGAACAGCAGGGCCAAGCCGTACCCGGTCAATCCCGCGAGCATCCCCCCGACGGCTGCCGACTCGCCCCCGGTGGGCTGACGGGCAGCGGCGCGCAGGCCGCGGCTGACCGTCAAGCCGGCGAGCACGAGTGCGAGCACGAGCAGCGGGACCCCACCGGCGACCGCCGCCTGCAGCACCCAGTCCTGGGGGCTGTCAGGCGGGTTGGCGGGGCCGACCTTCCGCTCGTAGGTTGGGGTGTGGTAGGCGGGGATCGCATCGAGGTAGCCGCTGGGTCCTGTGCCGAGCGCCGGATGATCTGCCAACAGGTGCAGCGTCTCCCCCCACAACAACAGCCGGCCGGTGACCGTCTGGGAGGCATCGCCGCCGGTGCCGGTGACCCGCGCTCGGGTGGCCGGCACTGCCAACGCTCCGATCAGCAGACAGGCGAGTCCTGCGAGGACCGCGAGCCTGGCCGAGCGGCTGCCCGCCAGCGCAACCAGCACAACCGCCACCGCGACGCCCCCGAGCAGCGCGCCCCGCGAGCCCGAGCAGACGATCGTCGCGCCCGCGGCGAGCGCTCCGGCGACAAACAGTCGACCCCGGACTCGGAGCGCGACCGCGCTCAACGGACCCAGCGCCAGCACCCCCCAAGCGCCCTCGTCGCTGGCGTTGCCGAGCAGCGATCCGGGGCGCGCGACGTTGCTAGCTAGTGGTCTCAGCCCGACTACCTCCAGGACCGCCTCGATCCCGATCGCCAGGGACGCAATCGCCAGCCAGCGCAGGAACCAACCGGTCGAGCCGCGGGCTCGCCCATAGCCGAGTATGCGGGCGCCGGCTACGCCGGCGCCCGCATACGCTGCCAGCGCCACCGCTCCCTCGTACCGAGGTCCCCGCCCGACCATCGCCACGAGCGGCGTCGTCCCGGCCAGCGCCGCGACCACGAGGATCACCGCACCGGCCACGAGGATCGCCACGGCCGAGCGCGGAAGCCGCCCCCGAGCGGGGACCATCGCGGCTAGCAGCACGCCAGCATAGGTCACCGCAAGCTTGGGAAACACGAAGCGGTTGAGCGCCTCGGGCAGGATCGCCACGCCGCCAAGCGCCAGCAGCGCGAGCGCCCAGCGCTCGCACGAGAGCATCCGAGGCGGGCGCGAGACGCCGCCGGGAGCGAGAGGTGGCTCAGCGCTCAGCGACAGGGCGGATCGTACTTTGCTCCCTGCACATACTCGGCCCACTCGCTGCGGGTGATCGGGCTCCCGGCGAGCTGACAGATGCGCCGGGTGACCTGCGCTGGGCGATAGTTCCAGAACTGAAGCAGCTGGTCGGTGCCACCGGCGACGAGCGTCTGGTCGTTGGGGCTGAAATTGACGTCGAACACCTCGCCGCCCGCGGTGCTCAGCTGAGCCAGGGCACGCGGGTGGGCGGGATCGCGAACGTTCCACAGCCAGACCTGCTGGCCGGTGGTGGCCGCGGCCAGAGTGGAGCCGTCGGGGCTGACGTTCACCTGGTAGACGGTGCTCGTCGGCTGAGTCAGCGGCCGCCCGAGCAGATGCGGCCGCGCGGGGTTGCTCACGTCCCACAGCCTCACGGTGTTGTCGGCGCTGCCAGCGATAAGCGTCCGCCCATTGGGAGTGAAGGCCACGGTGTAGACGTAGGAGGCGAAACCCCCGAGGACCGCCAGGCGCTTGGGGTGCTGCGGGTCGGCTACGTCCCACAGCCACACCTTGTGGTCCGCGCACGCGGCGGCCAACAGCTTGCCGTTCGGGCTGTAGGCCACGCCGAAGACGTTGCTCGAAGCACCACTCGAGTCGAGCGTGGGCAGCGCCGTGGGATGCGCCGGCTCGCTGATGTTCCAGAGGTGAATTCGGCCGGCGTCATCGCCGACCGAGAGCAGCTTCATGTCGGGACTGAAGTTGAGCTGCTCGATGTTTGGCACCGCACCCCCGAGAACCCCGCCGATCAGCCGGGGATGGGCCGGTTGAGACAGATCGACGAGGTGCACCTTGGCCTGCGCGTTGCCGACGACCAGCAGCTTGCCGTTGGGGCTGAGCGCCCCCACCCCGGCGACCGGCCCGAACGAGGCGGGCATCGTCACGGACGCCAGATGCTTGGGCCGCCAGGGATCGGCGGTGTTCCAAATCGAGACGTCACCGCCCGGTCCGCCGCTGACGGCGGCCATCTCGCTGCCGTCGGCCGTGTAGTCGATCGTGTAGAGGCTGCCTGGCGCGCGGTATGTCGCCGGTGGCGGGAACTGCCAGAGGTTTGTCGTCCCGTCCTCGTCAGTTGTGAGCAGGCTGCGGTCGCCCGGTCCGAAGCCGATCCCGGTGATCGGGGCCGGCTGCTTCAGCTTTGCCAATCCGCTCCAGTTCGCGGTCGACCAAATGCGGATCGAGTTGTCGGAGTCGCCGGCAGCCAGGTAGCGCCCGTCGTGACTGAAGGCCAGCGAGTCGACCCAGCTGCTGAACCCGCGCAGCGTTTGCTGGGCCTGTGGCGCCCCGTTGGCGCCCAGCTTCCAGACGTAGGCAAGAGCATTCTGGCCACCTGCAGCAAGCGTTTTCCCGTCCGGGCTGTAGACGACGGACGTGAGGATGGTCGGCGCAACGGTCAGGGTGCTCAGCGGCCGTGAGCCTCCGACCGTGTCCCAGACTATGAGCTTTCCGTTAGCGCCTACGGCGGTTAGCTGGTGGTCATCCGGGCGGTAGCTCAGCGCCTGCAGGGCGGGGTGCCCAGGGGCGGTCAGGGTCGGCTGGGCCAGCGGGTGAGCGGAGTCGGTCAGCGACCAGCGCCGCACCGTGCCGTCGCTGGCCGCGGCGGCGAGCGCCTGGCCATCGGAGCTGAAACTCAGACCGTAGATCGTGCCCGAGAATCCTCCGAGCGACGCCAGCCGACTGGGATGGGCCGTCCGGGCCAAGCTCCAGAGCACGATCCGCTTGCCCGTGCCGCCGGCGGCCAACAGACGGCCGTTCGGGCTCAGCGCTACGGCGTAGACCTCGCCCGAGGTCTGGCCGGTCGACACCGTGCTCAGCAGGCTGGGGACCGTACCGGTCAGGGCGAAGACCTTCACCTGGTCGATGTTGGCGTAGGCCACCGCGAACTCGCTGCCGCTGCCGCTTAGCGCGACGGTCGTCGGGCCGGTGGGGCCCAGCAGCCGCATCGGCATCTCACCAGCAGAGGCTTCGAACAGCTGTGAGGTCGCCTGGAGGGTGGGCGAGATCCGGTAGGCGGCCAGCGCCAGTTGCATGGCCAGCGACGGATCGGCGGGTTGAAGGTCGCTGGCCTCGATTGCCACCTGACGGGAGAGCGCTTGATCACGGGCCAGGTCTGCCGCGTGCTTGGCGCCGAAGGCGACGATCGCCAGCACGACCGCGACCGCCGCGAGCAGCGCCGTCCCGCCGAGGAGTTGCTGGATCCGTCGCGTACGCCGCCGGGCGGCGCTGCGCTCGGACTCGGCCAGCGCGATGCCCGCCTCGAGGTATTCGCGCTCGACTCGGTTGAGCTCCTGACGGTGACCAGCTGACTCGGCCCAATCCGCGAACGCCTGCAGGCGCGTGCCACGGAGCAGCAGCGACGGATCGCGTTCGCCGGACACCCACTGGTTGGCCGCATCGGTCAGCTGATCGTGAAGGCGCAGGTCCGCGCGGTCACGATCGACCCACTCGGCCAGGCGTGGCCACGCCGTCAGCAGGGCTTCGTGGCTGAGCTGGACGCTGTCGGCGTCCACGGTCACCAGCCGTCCCGCCACGAACCGGCCCAGCACCGTCGCCGGAGCCCGGTCAGGTTCAGCTCCGGCGACGCCCGGGACGGGCGGGCTTTCAAGTTCCTCCAGCTGGTGGAGGCCCACCCGGCGGCGCGTCAGCGGGGCTCCATCCTCGACCCTCACCAACCTGCAGAAGATCCGCCGGGCCTGCTCCTGCTGGGGCTCCGAGAGGCTCGCGTAGAGCTCCTCGGCGCTCTGGCTGACCGCTCCCCGCAACCCTCCCGCCGCACGGTAGTCGGCGATCGTCAGCTGGTTGTGCGGCGCGCGCTGCCAGGTGGCGAGCAGCGCGTACGACAGCAACGGCAGCGCACCCGCGTCGTGCGCGAAGCCGGTCGGACTCCCCGGCGCGAGATCGGCGAGCAGCAGATCGACCAGCCCGTCCTCGACGCGTACTCCGGCGACGGTTGCTGGCTCGAGGACCGCGCGCCGTACCTCCTCCGCGGTCATTGGACCGAGCAGTATCTGCCGGGCACGTAGGAGCGGGAGCAGCCGCGGCTCGCGGACTGCCGCCTCGTAGAAGTCGGCTCGCAGGCCGGCCACGATCAGCGTGCCGCGCGAGCACAGGTGCGCCAGCCCGTCGAAGAATGCCTGCCGCTCCTGGCTCGGCAGGCTGAACACCTCCTCGAACTGGTCGATCGTCAGCAGGCGCACGCCGCCGTCGAGCTCAGCCACACCGCGCCTCAGCGACTCGAGCGCGGCGGCCCCGGGAGTGATCACCGCCGTCGACCAGGACACCCCCTCAGCGTCGAGCGCCCCGGACTGGACGCTGGCCTGGACGCCGGCCCTCAGCAGCGAGGACTTGCCCGATCCCGACGGTCCGACCACGAGCAACATGCGGATCGCGTCGGGCTCACCGCTACCGGCGTCACGCAGCTCACGAAGCCGACCCAGGACTTCCTCCGTCGCCTGCTCGCGACCGAAGAACAGCTCGGCGTCCTCCGTGCGGAAGGGCTCGAGTCCCCGGTACGGCGTATCCGCGCGACCCATCCTGCGATCCGAGCTGACCCGGAGGCGCGTGACCGCGTCGATCCATCCGGCGAACTCGAAGTCTGCGACGCCGCACGCCCGCAGCAGCGCGCGGAACAGGTCCAGTTGCGCGGGACCTGGCAGGTGACGGCCGCTGACGTAGTCACCGATCGTGGCCGAC
>JASHQV010000478.1 GCA_030038955.1 Solirubrobacteraceae bacterium | reverse complement strand
TCTGCGGGAGCTGCCGCTCCGCCGGCAGCCGGGATCTCGGGCAGCGGCGAGCGCGCCAGCGGCGCCAGCTCCGAGGCGATCACGCGAAGCCACGCCCGCTCCGCCGGCGTCGCCGCGATCCGGCTGTGCACCTGCTCAGCGACGGCCGTCGGCAGCTGCGCCAGCAGGTAGTCGGTCAGCAGCGCGCGCCGCGCGGGCTCGATCGCGTTGCCGGGTCCGAGCGCATCGAAGGCATCCAACGCCCGCTGACGGACGCCGCCCCGATCGATCGACAACAGCGCCGCGATCTCGTCGTAACTGCGCCCCTGCTGCAGGACCAGCTGGATGACCGCGCCCTGGTCGGGCGGAAGGCTTTCGAGTGAGGCCATCGCTGTGCCGAAGGGTAGAGCAGCCGCATAAGAGGAGGTTCCGGTTGGCTGGCAGGGTGGCAACCGGGGGGGTGATGCACCTGAGTCACGCATACGAAGCACTATGTGCGTCAGGTCCCTGTACGGGCTCCGACGAATGCTTCGCCCCGTCCGAGCGCTAGGGTGCCCGTCCGCATGGACTACGAGCTCCCGTACCGTCCGACGACCGGCTTCGACGGCCTCTACGGCCTCGAGCTGACCGAGTTGAGTGATCGGCTGGCGGTGGCGCAGGTGGAGGTGCGAGACGAGCTCAAGCAGCCGTTCGGGTTGGTGCACGGCGGCGTGTTCGCCGCGATTGCCGAGTCACTCGCGTCGATCGCCAGCGCCGCCGCAGTCGCGCCCAGCGGGCGCACCGCCGTCGGGCTGTCGAACCAGACGAGCTTCCTGCGCCCGATCACCGCTGGGACGATCCACGCCCGCGCCGAGCGCAAGCATGCGGGGCGCACCACCTGGGTGTGGGAGGTGGAGATCAGCGGCGACGACGGTCGCCTGTGCGTGCTCACGCGGATGACGGTGGCGATCCGCGATGCGCGGCTCTGACCCCGGCGTCGCGTGACGCGACCGCCCAACCCTGGCGTCGCCTAACGCGACCGCCCGACCCCGGTGTCACACCTAACGCGAAAGCCCGACCCCGGCGGACGCGACGCCAGGCCGGTCGGCCGGCGGGGCGGTGCCCCAAGCCCGCCCCGCCGCCGCAAGCTCAGCGCAAGCTCAGCCGACCGCGCGCATCTGGCGCCGCCGAGCGGCCGCGGAAGCCCGTGGCGGCGTCCGCGACCCTCCGGCTGCCGCCAGCAGCGCCTCGATCGCCGAGTGCAGCTGATCGACGAGCGCCTCGACGTCGGGCAGCGCGTCGTAGTCGGCGTTCAGCCCGAAGCTCATCGTCCCGTGGTAGCTCATGATCGCGATCCCCAGCGCCGTGTTCTGCGCCAGCGGCACCATCGGGTAGAGCGCCTGCAACCGGCGCCCGAGCACGTACAGCGGGATCTGCGGGCCGGGAACGTTCGTGATCACGAGGTTGAACAGGCGCTGGTGAGCCTGAAGGCGGGCAGCCTGGGAGATGATCGTCGGCGGCGCGAACCCGGACATCCCGGTCAGCACCTGGGCGCCGATCGCCTGGCCGGACTGCTTGATCCCGGCCATCGCCTTGCTGATCAGCGCCATCCGCTGTGCCGGGTCGATGACGCCGACCGGCAGTGGCGCCCACATCGCGGCGACGCGGTTGCCGAGCACCCCGCGCTCGGCGTCGTCGCGGATCGACACTGGGACCATCGCCTTCAGCTCGAGCTCGGCGGTCGCGTGACCGTGCAGGCGCATGTAGCCGCCGAGCGCCCCCGCGACCGCGGTCAGCACGGCGTCGTTGACGGTCCCGCCGAGCGCGTTCTTGATCTGCTTGAAGTCGTCCAGGGAGGCCTTCAGCCAGGTGAACCGGCGGTGCGGGCCGATCGGGACGTTGAACGGGCTGCGAGGCGCCGGCTGCAGTCCGGTCCAGGTCATCGCGCCGAGCCCGGCCAGTCCCAGCGCGAGCTTGTCGGCGACCTGGCGTGGCCCGCGCAAGGCGCGACGGACGCCGCGCAGGATCTCGGCCGGCACCGTAGCCCGCTCCAGCAACGCGTCGGCGAGCAGCTGTGAGGAGCTCGGCAGCGGGCGTGGCACCCACGGCGAGCTCGGCGGTGCCACCGGCGCCGGGTCGGGCGCGGTGTCGAACATCACGCTGACGATGTCGACGCCTGAGATCCCGTCGACGAGCGCGTGGTGCGTCTTCGACAGCAGCGCGAACCGGTGGTCGGCGAGACCCTCCACCAGCCACAGCTCCCACAGCGGTCGCTCGCGATCCAGCGCCTGTGAGAACACCCGACCCGCGAGCCGCTTCAGCGCCGGCTCGCCGCCGGCGTGGGGGAGGGCGGTGTGGCGAACGTGGTATCGGAGCTGGAAGTGGGGGTCGTCGACCCACACCGGACGTCCCTGTCCGAGCGGCACGAGCGCCAGGCGCTGGCGGTAGCGCGGGACCAGGTGCAGCCGCGAGCCGATGTGCTCGAGCAGCTCTGGATACGAGGGAGGCTCCCCGTCGAACACGGCGCACGCCCCGACGTGCATGTGCGTGACCGCGCCTTCGAGGTGCAGGAACGAGCTGTCTAGCCCGGTCAGGCGATCGGGGTTCGCCACGGGCTGATTCTCGCAGGCGCGAGGCGCCCTGGAGCCGTTGTCAAATACCTAGCCTGCGGATCGAGCTCGCCATCAAGCAGCACCATCTGCTTTACTGCGGCGCCGTCGTATTCGACCTGCCGAGTCGTCGCTGCCCGGTGCAGCGGCGAGCGGGGGACCCACTGCCAGGGGACGATCCATCCCTGGCCGGGGCGAATCGGTCGCCCGGCGCGAGCCGGTGCTGCGATCGTAGCGACGCGGAGCCCCCTGACATCCAGGCCGCCGGGCTCCGCCCAGCGAGCCCGTCAGCTAACCCCGTAGGCGCGCGGTCGCTGAACAGTCAAAGGAGGGCCCTCAGCGATGGGGACCAAGTTGAACAGGCGTGCGCTCCGCGTGCGGCACGTGGCGATTGGCGTCTTGGCGCTGACCGCGCCGGGCACTGCGGTGGCGCTGCGGTTGGCCGCGCAGGCTTTGGGCGCAACGTCGGCGCCGGCCCTGCGCATCGAAGTCGCGCGACATACGCTGCGGTACGGGCATTACGAGAGCGTGCACGGCACAGCTTCGTCGAGCGAGGCGGGACAGCGGGTGGAGCTGCAGCTCGACCCGTCCGGAGCGAGCGCGTGGGAGCAGCTCGGGCATAGCACGATCGGCCCTGCGGGGCGCTTCTCGTTCCGCGTCAGGCTCCGGCGCTCGGGAGGTCTCCGGGCGATCAGCCCGCGGCTGCAGGCGGAGGCCGGCTCGGCGCCCGCCTCGCTCGGGTACGCGAGCCGCTCGCCAGCCGGGCCGAGCGCGCCGCAGCACGTGTTCGTCGGCGCCGAGTTGCGGGTGCCGCGACGCTCGTTGGCGCTGAAGGCCGGACGGCGGGTCGCGATCCGCGGCAGCCTCCTGCCGGGTCAGGCTGGGCGGCGCGTGCGACTGATCACCCGTACCCGGAGCGGATGGAGGACGCTGGCGCGGACGTGGACATCGCGTCGCGGCGGCTTCGAGCTGCGCTACGCGGTGCAGGCGACCGGCACCAGATGGCTGCGCGTGAGCTTTGCGGGTGACCGCGCGAACCGTGGCACGTGGGCGCTCGCCGGCAAGGTGACGGGACTGGTCGCTCGCGTTGCCTCGTGGTACGACGACGCGGGCAGCACCGCCTGCGGCTTCCACGCCCATTTTGGCGTTGCCAGCCGCACGCTGCCGTGCGGCACGCGCGTCACCTTCAAGTACGGGTGTCGCTCGGTCGTGGCGACGGTCGACGACCGCGGTCCGTACGTGTGGGGTCGCGACTACGACCTCAACCAGAACGTCGCGGGCGCGCTCGGGATGTACGCGGTCGCGACCGTGCTCGCGTCGAGGTAGGAGGAGGTAGGGGGTTTGGGGGCGGGTTCGTCGGGGTACGACGGTCCCGCCGGGGCGGGCGACTTCGAGTACGCCCGCCCCGCGTCCGGCGGACGGCGCCCTGCGCTCCGTCTGCCGCGCGCGGGTCCGGGCCGGCGGTCGGCGCCGGACGACTCCGTCTGCCGGTCGGGACCCCGGTCCGGCGATCGCTACCGCCCGCTCCGTCTGCCACGCGCGCTTTGATTTGAGCTGCTATGCCCGGGCGATGCGTCGCACATCTCGACATGGACGCCTTCTACGTGTCCGTCGAGCTGCGGCGCCGCCCCGAGCTCCGCGGCCTCCCGGTGATCGTCGCCGGCACCGGGCAGCGTTCGGTGGTGACCACCGCCTCGTACGAGGCGCGGCGCTACGGCGTCGGTTCAGCGATGCC
>JASHQV010000477.1 GCA_030038955.1 Solirubrobacteraceae bacterium | reverse complement strand
CGTTGGCGGTGGGCGCCGCTGTGGCCGCGCTGCTCGGTCCCTTCGCCGCGGACCCCGATGTGGCACGCGCGCTGCTCGAGCGTGCGATCGATGCGATCGGTGTCGAGGCGGTCGCGGGGCGCTTGGCCGACCGTCGTGTGGTGTTGTGCGCCGGTGGCCACGCGGACCGCACGACCGCCCGCGAGCTTGCTTTGAAGATCGCGGAGGGCGCCCGCCTGCCGACGGTCGCGCTGGAGCTCGAGAGCGTCGTGCACGGACAGCTCGCCGGTCACGAGCCGGCTGACGCGCTGATCCTCGTGGCGATCACCGATCACCCTGAGCACGAGCGCGTCGCCCGCCGCGCCGGCCAGGTCGCGCGGGCTGCCGCCGCGATCGGGGTGCCCGTCGCCGCGTTGCTGTCCGACGTCTACGACCGTGCGCTGCCGGCCGCGGTGACGCCGGCGGGACGGATCGTCACCGGGCTGCCTGGCGCCGAGCAGCTCGAGCGTCGCCTGGCGGGGCTGCTGGCCGGCGCCGGCATGCTGCAGACGCTGACGCTCGAGCTCGCGCATGCCAGGCACACCAACCCCGACCTGATCCGCCGCGAGCAAGCGCCCTACCGACAAGCCGCACACGAGGCCGAGAGCTTCGAATGGTGAGTCGCGGCGCGATACCGTTGCGCCATGGATGAGCCGTTCGTGATCAACCTCGCCGATGCACCGGCGCGCGGGCATCCGCGGCGAGCCACCTACGTCGAGCTCGAGCCGGATGGCGTGACCTGGCCCGACACCGGCGTCAACGTCCAGGTCATGCAGCCCGGCCAGGCCAACTGCCGCTACCACTCGGAGCCCGTGCAGGAGGACTTCCTCGTCCTGCACGGCCAGTGTCTTGCGATCGTCGATGGAGAGGAGCGTGCGCTGCGTCAGTGGGACTTCCTGCACTGCCCTGCCGGAACCGAGCACGTGTTCGTGGGCGCCGGCGACGGACCGTGCGCCGTGCTGATGATCGGCTCGAGACGCGAGGACGCGTGTCACTACAGCGTCAACGAGCTGGCCGCCAGGTACGGCGCGTCCGTCTCGGAGGAGACTGACGACCCAGCACAGGCGTACGCCGACTGGCGTGCGGAGACGCCGCGGGTAGGTGTCCAGAATCCGTGGCCAGTCAGGTGATGCGTCCGTCCCTGGGTCCTCGCTGACGGACAGCGGACGATGAGACCGGAGCTGGGCGCGCGCATCGGCCTCGGGTTGGCGGCGCTTGGCCGTCCCGGCTACCTGAACCTCGGGCACGCGACGGACCTGGGCGAACCCAGGTCCGTCGCTGCGCTTCGCCGTAACGCCCATGCGGTGCTCGACGCGGCCTATGAGCGAGGCGTTCGTGCGTACGACGCCGCCCGCAGCTACGGCCGTGCGGAGGAGTTCCTCGGCGAGTGGCTGCGGTCCCGGCAACCGCGAGACGTGTTCGTGAGCTCCAAGTGGGGCTACGTCTACACCGCCGAGTGGAAGATCGACGCCGACCCGCCGGAGGTCAAGCACCACGACCTCGAGACCCTGCGCCGGCAGTTCGGGGAGACTCGTGAGCGGCTCGGCGACTGGCTGTCGCTCTACCAGATCCATTCGGCCACGCCCGACAGCGGCGTGCTCGAGAACGATGAGGTCCTCAGTGAGCTCGTCGCGATGCGGAGTGACGCACTTGCGATCGGCGTCACGGTCAGTGGAGCGAGCCAGGCGGAGACCGTTGACCGGGCGCTCGCCCTCGGCATCTTCGATCAGGTGCAGGCGACCTGGAACCTGCACGAGCGCGCCGCCGGACCAGCGCTCGGCCGCGCCTACCACGCGGGGCTGAACGTGTACGTGAAGGAGGCGCTCGCAAACGGGCGGCTTGCTGGGCGTGAGCCCGCGCCCGCGCTCGACGCTGCTGCGGACGAGCTCGGCGTCACGCCCGATGCGCTTGCACTGGCCGCGGTGCTGGCGCAGCCGTGGACGGCCGTCGTGCTCAGCGGAGCGGCCACTGTCGAGACGCTCGAGAGCAACCTCGCGGCAAGCGCCGTCGCGTGGTCACCGCAGCTCGAGCGGAAGCTTGCCGGGCTCGAGGAAGCTAGCGAGGACTACTGGCGGCGGCGCGCCGCGCTGGTGTGGAATTAGCCGAGCGCTGCGGATCCCTCAGCTTGCTCCCTCACCCGCCCCGATCTGCGGCGGCTCGGACGCCGCCCCGGGGCCCACCTCGGCCTTCAGCTGCGCGAGCTCGTCGTCGACGGCGCTCTTGGCTCCAAGCTGGTCAAGCTGGCGGTCGATGTCGTCTTGGGGCGGTCCCAGCGAGGTCAGATCGTCGAACGTCCCGGCGGCCTGGAGCTCCTCGACGGCCGACGCACGGGCCTGCATCTGATCGGTCTTGTCGATCGCCCGCTGCATCGCCTCCCCGAGGTCGGCCATGTGGTCGCCGATGCCGGTCGCGGCCTCCCCGATGTGCACCTGCGCCTCGGACGCCGAGTACTGCGCCTTGATCACCTCCTTCTTGGTCCGGAACTCCTCGATCTTGGTCTGGAGGTTGCGCTCAGAGTCGATCAGCTTCTGCTGCTCTGACTCGAGATCAGCCACCTGCTGATCGAGCGAGCCCGTCTCCTGGACGATCAGCTGCTTGCGCTCGATCGCGGCGCGAGCTAGGTCCTCGCGGCCGGCGGACATCGCCTCGTGAGCCTGCGTGTCGAGCTTGTCGCTCTGCTGCTTCAGCTGCTCCTCCTGGAGCTGAAGGCGCTTCTTCGAGGTGACCACCTCGGCGATTCCCTGCTTGACCTTCTGAAGATCCTCGATCTGCTGCTCGTAGGCATAGTCGAGCGTCTCGGCCGGATCCTCCGCTCTGTCGAGCAGATGCGAGATCTTCGCCTTGGTCAGCGTTTCGACTCGACCTCCAAGTCCGGGCATCAGTTCCTCCAATCGGCTGGGATGCTGGGATGCGGGTTCGCGCTAGCGCGAACCCGGTCAGCCTGCCAGCTGGACCTCGTACGGGTCAAGGGTGGGGCGGAAGGCCGGGAAGATGACGGCTATGTGGAGCCCGCCATCCGGGTTGGGTCGAATGTCGAGGCTCGCGTTGTGGGCGGTCGCGACCGCGGCGACGATCGACAGGCCGAGGCCGTGTCCATGCCCGTCGTTTGCGCGATCTGGCCCCAGGCGCCGAAACGGTTGCAACAGCCGCGGGATCTGATCGGCAGGGACGACGGGGCCGGTGTTGTCCACGGTCAGTGTCGTGCCCTGCTCCAGGGATTGCAGCGCGACCCGGACTCGCCCCCCCGGGACGTTGTAGCGGACGGCGTTCTCCACGAGATTGCTCACAAGCCGCTGGACGAGC
>JASHQV010000476.1 GCA_030038955.1 Solirubrobacteraceae bacterium | reverse complement strand
CATTCCTGCTGGCCGATGCCGGCGAGCAGCTGCCAGGGGAGGTTGTATTGGTCCCCGACCTCTTGGTAGATCGCCAGCAGGTAGGCGGGGATCGATTGGGTGGCGGTTTTGCTCGGGGTGGCGCCTGCGGCGTCGGTTTGGCAGCTGGCGCCGAGCCCGATACCGGTGCCGGCGAGCAGCACGGTTGCTAATGGGGCCGTCGATAGCAGCGCCAACGGCAGGATCAGCGACCGTTTGCGTCTCAGCACGCGCCAGGGCCTCGGTTGAGCGGGGCGGGCAACGGGATGTGCGGTGGCGCCTCGGCGACGTCGAACACGCGCCACCCGGCCGGGTGGCGCACGAGGTCGACGTGCAGCTGGTAGCGGACCGACGGACCCGCGGTGTAGGTGACGGTCGCCACGGCTTCATCGCCGCACGCCTCGACGACGCTGACGCTGCGGATCGCCGGTCGTGCCGCCAGCTCTGCCGGCGTCGGCAGCGAGGCTTCCCACACGCGGCGGAGCGCTGCGGTGTAGGCGGGCAGCGCACGCGGGATGCGTGAGCAGCGTTCCCGGTGGTAGGTGCAGGTCAGCCAAGCGGTGGTGAACCTCAGCGCCACGGAACGTGGCGAGCCGAGATGAAGCGACGCTTCAGCCGGCGGCAGCGACGTGGGTGTCGCATGCTGCTGGGATGTCCGCGGCGTAGCGGGCAGCACGAGCCGTTGCTCGGGATTGGCTGGCCGCAGCTGCCGGCGCGGCGAATGCGACGCAGATGTGGTGGCGAGGAGGAGCGAGACGGCGAGCAGACAAACGGGCAGTGCGGCCGCACCGATGTGTCTCGCGTGCCGCCAGCGGATCATGCCGGCGTACTCCGAGCCGCCGGGTAGGGATGTGGCTCAAGAACGGGTTGTTGGTTCAGTGGGCGCTGAGCGCGGCTGTCGCGTAGGCGTCGGCGTCGTCGTCCGCGTAGGCGTCTGCCCGGCCGGCGTCCGCAAGCTCGAGCGCGTACAGACATTTGGCCTGGACGAGTTGGAAGTCGTGGTCGGAGAGGCAGGTTCTGATCGCCGCCTGCCCTGCGAAGACGAGGGCAACGAGCTGGCCGTGGTGGATGACTTGTTGAACTTGGCGCATGACCGTGATCGTCCGCCTGCTTCTGCAGCTCACGACGCTCAGAGCTGAAATCGCACCAGTTCGTTGCGGTTTCTCCACGGTGCCGTTGCATTAGTGGCCGAGGCGGTAGCCGACGCCGCGAACCGTGACCACCAGGCTGTCGGCGCCGGTCGCGGCGAGCTTCTGGCGCAGGCGGGAGGTGTGCGAGTCAAGCGTCCTGCTGAGGCCCGCGGCGGCCTGGTCGTACCCCCACACCTGCTCTGTTAGCTCAGCCTTGGTGAAGGTGCGGTGGGGTTCTGTGGCGAGTGTTTGCAGGAGATCGAACTCGAGCCGGGTGAGCGGCACGGGCTGCTCTGCGAACGACGCTTCGCGCGTGTCGACGTCGATTCTGAGATCGCCGATCCGGAGTATCCGTCGGCGCAGCGCCTCGGCATCGGTGCGGGCCGCGAGCGCATCGAGCGCGCCCTTGATCAACAGCGGCGAGGCTGCTGTTGGCAGCGAGATGTCCGCCCCAACCTGATATAGGCGGACGGCGGCGTGGTCGCTGTCGGCGCCGAGCGCCAGCACCGGCAGCCGCGAATCCGTGTGCGCGATCACGCCGGCACGAAGATCGCGCAGCAACCCAAGCACGCTGACTGGAGATTCGAGCTGGCCGAGGATCACCGCATCGATCGTCGGGTTGGCGAGTGCGCGGCGGGTTCCGCAGTCGGTTTGCGCGGTCAGAATCCCGTAGCCGTCGAGGAGCAGCTCGTCGCCGCGTTGCCTCAGCGCGTGATCGTCGGTCTCGACGACCAGGACGGTGTGCATGTCGCTCTCCTTGGTTGGTACTGCTGGCGCAGCCAGTCGGTGAGATCGAAACCGTCGCTGCGGCCAGGCGCGAGGTCGAGGATCCGCACCTCGGCGACCGGCTTGAGGTCGTGGGCGATGCGCTGCGCGGCGGCGCGGCCGGGACGGTCGCAGTCCATCACGATCGTGACCGCACGGCCCGCCAGCAGCTTCGCCCAGCGTGGCTGCCAGGCGTGGTCGCCGGGGACCGCGATCGCCGCGGAGCCGTGCGCGCGGGCGGCCAACATGTCGCCAGGCCCCTCAACCAGCGTCAGCGGACCGACGGGTTCGCTGGCCGGATGCGGGATCAACCCGAGGCGCGTGCCGCGCGCGGTGAGCATCTTCGGGTCGCCACCGGGGCGGTAGCGCAGCACGCCGCACAGCTGGCCGGTGGCGTTGCGGATCGGGATCGTGATGCGGGCGCCGTCGAACCCGAGCTCAAGCTCTCGCATAACTCGCTCTGACCACAGCCGCTGCGTGGCCAGGGCCTGCCGCCACGCCCGCCGGTGCTCGGCGAACAGCGCGTGCTGCCAGCGCTCCACGTCCGCTTCGGCGACCGTCAGCTGCCGCGGTGGCGACGGACGGCGCGACGGGGCAACCAGCCGCAGCCGCGCGGCAGGCAAGCTGGCGTCCTGTCGCCGGGGGTCGCGTGGTTCGGCCAGTCCGTAATGGGTCATCAGCTCGATTGCCGAGGCGGGGGTGTGTCCGACCGCGAGCGCGGCGTCGTAGGGGCCGCCGCGGGCGCCGCAGCTCCAGCACATCCAGGCGCCGTGTTCGGTCGAGACAGAACACGACGGTCGGCGGTCCTCGTGAGCGTGGGCGGCTGGGTCGGCGAAGCAGCGGACGGTCGCATTCACGCCTGCCCAGGCGGGCAGCTCGACTCCGAGGGCGGCATAGAAGCCGCGCACATCGGAGCCGTCGCTCATCGGCGCCAGGGGCGTTGCTCGCCGCCCGTCCGACACACCGCCGACAGCTCACACTTGTAAATCATCGTTGTATGTATAGTTCAATGTGGTTTAGAAGGCAAATCGTTGTTGATGGGAGGTCGATGTGGTTTTGTTTGTGTTGGCGGTGTCGGCCCATCCGGATGTGACGAAGCTGCCTGGCAGCAACGTGTTGCAGGGTCTCGTCGACGGTGCGCAGGGGTGGGCGTTGACGCTGGCGCTGCTCGGCGTGTTCGTCGGGGCGGCGGTGTGGGCGTTGGCGACGCACAGCAACAACCCCCACTACGCCGGCAAGGGCAAGAGCGCAGCGCTTGTGTCAGCGGCGTCGGCGTTAGTGATCGGGGCCGGGCCGGGGCTCGTGAACTTCTTCTCGAGCCTCGGGTCGCACGTCCGGTGAGCCGCCCGCGCCTGATTGCGCTGGTGCTGCTGGCGGTGGTCGTCGGCTACGGGGCGGTGCAGCTGCTGATCGGGGGCGGTCACGGCGACACGGCGAAGCCGGCTGTGACCAGCAGCACCACGGGCACGACCTCCGGTTTCCGAGACGGCCGGAGCGGTGCCGACCGGCCGGCCGGCGCTGCCGTGCGCCCACGATGGCCGGTGACTGTCGCTGTGGCGGACCGCTATCTGCAGCTGTTGGACGATCCTTCGACGGCCGCCGCTGCGGCATTGAAGGTGGTGACGGTCGCGCCGCTACGCGCCAGAGCGTTGGGCGCCGAGGCGGCGGCTACGAGTCTCAGGCGCGGGTTTCCGCGGGGGACGTTCGCGGGCGGCTGGCGATTGGGGTGGCGGATCGAAAAGACCGCGCCGCGGCGGTCGACGGTCGCGATCTGGACGGTCGGGTTGGTGGCCGGCCCCGGCGAGGTGATCGCGCCGTACTGGTCGACGACCGTGTGCACGCTCCGGCTGATCGGCGGGAGCTGGCGGATCAGCTCTGCCCACACGCTTCCCGGCCCGACACCCCCCACGCCGGACTCGCCGCAATCCGCGATCGGGCGTTTCGCGCGGGCGGCCGACACGTTCCACCAGTTCGGCGATGCGACGTAGCGTCGTGGTGATCGCGGTGGTGGCGGTGGTGGCGGTCGCTGCCCCCGGCGGCCTGGTTGAGCCCCCGCCCGCGCGGGCGGGCCTCCCCAGCGCCGCGTGCAGCCTGTTGGGCACGGTCGGCGAGGGCTGGTGGGGCAAAGCCTGCAACGCCGCAGTGGACGTCGGCGGCAAGCTCGCCAGCATCGGCAAGAAAGCCGGCGGCGTGGCCCGCAAGCTGGCGGGCAGCGGTCTACTACAGCGCGCCGCTGGGATCGCGGCAATCGTCGCGTGGGTGCTCGGCGGGGCGCACTGGACGATCGAACACCTCGACGCCGTAATCTCGGCGAGCACCGCGCCAGATTTGACCGCCGACTGGTTCACCGGCGTGTATCTGCGGGTGGAGGGGATGGCGCTCTTCTTCACGCTGTTGTTCGTCATCGCAGCAGCGGCCGAGGCGATCCTCCGCGCCGACCTGAGCGTGCTGGCACGGGCGGTGTTCACAGCGCTGCCTGTGGCGACGCTA
>JASHQV010000475.1 GCA_030038955.1 Solirubrobacteraceae bacterium | reverse complement strand
CCTGACTGCGCTGAACAGCGTCGGACGGACAGATATCAAAGAAACGCAGACGTCAAGAATCCCGATCGGGAGCAACGAAGCGGCCATACTGGCCCCGGAAGAAGACCAGCGGCTCGGCCTCCTCAGCGGCCTGGATGGCGAGAACGTCCGCCACCACGATGGTGTGATCGCCAGCATCATGCTCGTCCCGCATCGCGCAGTCGATCCAGGCGCACGCGTCGGGGAGCCCTATTCCGGACGGCCGCTCGATGCATTCCACACCAGCGAACCGGTCGATGTTGCGCTGGGCAAAGCGACGAATCAGGTGCTCGTGCTGGCTGGCCATGACGCTGATGCAGAAGCGACCGGCAGCGCGGATCAGGGGCCAGGTGTCGGAGCTCTTGCTCGGACACACAAGAATCAGCGGTGGATCGAGGGACACCGAGGTCACGGAGTTCGCCGACATCCCGACTGGGCCGTCAGGTCCGGTGGCTGTGACCACAGTCACGCCCGTAGGTAGATGACCTAGGACATGGCGAAAGCTCTGCCCGGTAATCGGACTATTAACTCCTAACGCAATCAGCGAATCGTACCGGAATAGCTCTTTAGGCGAATAAATTGGCGGTTGATGGCAGGGTTTTCATGGGCTATCCGATGTCGTGCAGATGGTTCGTATATCGGTTTGACTAGACCGGATATTGCTCAGACGATAAGCTGCGATCCAAATGCGTTACGGATACAAGGCATCCGCGGAGCAGTTTCCTCCACGGGAGTTGATTGCCTACGCAAATCTCGCCGAACAGCTTGGGCTCGAGACGATCGCCGTTTCCGATCACTTCCAGCCTTGGCGCCATCGGGGCGGCCACGCGCCGGCGGTGTTGTCCTGGCTGGGTGCGCTAGGCGAGCGCACCGATACCGCGCTGATCGGGACCAGCGTGCTCACCCCTACGATGCGCTACCACCCGTCGATCGTGGCCCAGAACTTTGCCACCTTGGCCTGCCTGAACCCCGGGCGCGTTTTCTTAGGAGTTGGCACCGGCGAGGCGCTCAACGAGACACCGGCCACTGCCACGACCTATCCAGGCGTGAAGGAACGACGAATGATGCTGCGAGAGTCAATCGAGCTGATCCGCCGTCTGTGGTCGGAGGAGCGGGTGAGCTTCGAAGGCGAGTACTACCGCACCGATCGCGCGACGATCTATGACCGTCCCGCAGAGCCGATTCCGATCTACGTTGCCGCCTCGGGTCCACTCGCGGCGAAAATGGCCGGAAGAATTGCCGATGGCTTGATCGCCACCTCTGGCAAGGATCCTCAGCTCTATCGCGACCTGCTCGCGAGCTTGAAGGACGGCGCTGACGCCGCCGGTCGTGATGCCTCAGAGATCGAGAAGCTCATCGAGATGAAGGTGAGCTACGACCACGACCTGCAATACGCCAAGGAGGCTTGCCAGTTTTGGGCGCCGCTCGCGCTCGAGCCCGACGAGAAGACCGGGATCGACGACGCCACCGCCATGGAGGAGGCGGCCGACAAGATCCTCGATCGCGCCCACAGGCGGTTCATTGTCTCCGACGACTCCGACGAGGTGGCTGAGCAGATCGCGCCTTACGTCGAGCTGGGCTTTACTCACTTAGTGTTTCACGGTCCTGGGCACGACCAGGAGCGCTTTCTGCGACAGTTCTGCACCGATGTTCTGCCGACCCTCCACGCCCGCTTCGGCATCGATTAGGACCTGTTAGATCGGAACGTGACACCTCCGGGTCGCGTCGCTGCGCTGCTGTAGTCGTGGAGACACAGGTTCGTTCTGATAGTCAACGGAGGAGCTGACGCGCAACGACAGCTGGACCCGACATGGGCAAATTGCGTTACGGATCGTTCGGCGGCCAGATCTCAAGCGTCTCTCGCAGCTCCTCAATATGAGCGGTGTCGACATTGATCAGCCCATCGCCGAGCCGGATTGTGGGCGGGGGTGCGTTTCGCGGCCGCAGTGCACCGTACTCGGAGTTCGTTCTGTACCCGATCGACTGACGATCGTCCCATTGGGGCGTGCCGCCGGGGCGAAGTCGAGGGATGACCTCCTCGGCGAACATCGTGAGGCTCTTCATCGTCAGCCAGCGCGACTTGGAGCCGGCGTTGGCGCCGATGATCAACCGACCCGCTCCAGTCTCTTCCAGTGCCTCCTTGAGCCTAGACGCGACGGTCTCCGGCGAGCCAACGATCACCCACCCGTTCTCGACGAGGCTCTCGAACGACATCTCGTTCATCGGACGACTGCGGTAGCCGCCTCCGAGCACCCCGGCGAGCGACTTAGGGCTGAGGTAGCCAGGTGGAAAGTTGTCGTGCATTGGCGATTGGAAGAAGTTCTGGAACTGCCATAGGTCGTGGGGCTCTGATTCGAGTCGCGCCTGCTTGTCGGTCTCGGCCACATGGATGCCGATGACGAGCGCGACCTGTGAGGGGTCGAGCTCGTAGCCCTCGTCCTGGCAGAGCTCACGCAGGCGCTCGAGGTTGCGCAACAGCACGGGGCGCGGGTTGAGCACGCACAGGTAGACGTAGCGGTGCTTGGCGACCAGCTGCAACGTCTCTAGCGATCCGCCACCTGGGATGACGATCGGAGGGTGGGGCTGCTGAAGTGGCTTGGGCCACAGGTTGACGTAGGGGATCTGGAAGAAATCGCCGTTCCACTCGAACGGCCCAGGGTGCGTCATCGCCGCGATCAGCAGCTCGTGCGCCTCCCTGTAGCGCGCACGGGCGACAGCCGGGCTGATCACGCCGAAGGAGTGGTACTGCATGCCGTGGCCCATTGGCAACCCGAGCGTAAGGCGACCGCGAGACATCGTGTCGACTGTGGCGATCTCCTCAGCTAGGCGGATCGGCGTGAGGTAGTTGTTGATAATCGGGCCGATCACGCCGATCCGGATCCGCTGCGTCCGCGCAGCCAGCCAGGCGCCGGCGAGCATCGGGTTGCCGAGGACGCCGATTGGGCCGTTGTGCTGCTCGCTGATGACGGCGCCGTCGTAACCGAGCTCCTCGAGCGCGGCCAATGTCTCGAGCTGGTCCTCGAGGACCCGCTGTCCACGGATTAGGTCGTACTGCTGGTTGGGGAGGTTGATGTAGTTGGACTTGCGCTTGCCCGCGTAGGGGACGTCGGGGTATGCCCCGTCGAGGATCACGTTGAACTCGTACGTGCCCATGACGATCAGCTGACCCCTGCAACGTGCTTCGCCACCAGACTGGCAACTTCGACTGGGTACTCGAGCGTTAGGGCGTGTCCACTGGACTCGCCTGGCTTCCCGGTGACCGTGACGTGGCGGGCGCC
>JASHQV010000474.1 GCA_030038955.1 Solirubrobacteraceae bacterium | reverse complement strand
CTCAGCGCCGCGTTTGATCACTCGCTGCGTCGTCGCTCCCGGTTCTGGCTGCGGGTAGCGGCAATCGTGATCGCCATGTCGCTTCCGGTGCTGGTGGCGATCATCGCGCCGGTGGGGGAGCAAGTAGCTGCGACGCTGGTCTGGGTTGGCCTTGGGTGGGGGCTGTTGCTGTTCGCGCTGTCATGGCTTCTGCTCTTCGACGGGCGCAGTTTCGAACCGGGATCGGCCGACGACGATGGTGGCGACCTGGCCCCTGAGGACGACCGGCCGACACCACCAGCGCCGATCGGTGGGATCCCTCTGCCCGACGCAGAACCAGCAGCGACCCGTGTGCGCGACCGTCACCGTCCACGTCCGTCCGTGCGTCCTCGTCGGCCGGTTCGCGAGCGGGAGCGCCGGGCGCCGCGTGTTCGCCGCTACGGCTGTGGCCGTGGCAGCGTCCCATCTGAGCGCGCCGCCTGGATGCGTGAGTAGTTGCCCCGTTCACCGTCCAGCTTGGCGACGACGATCCCCCATCGACAGCTTTCGCAGAAGTAGATGCAAACGCCGGGCTCGTCGGGCACGCTGCAAAAGTGCCTGTTCACGGGGATTTGCTCGATGCCGGAGGAGGGACTCGAACCCCCGACACGCGGATTATGATTCCGCTGCTCTGACCAACTGAGCTACTCCGGCTGGGGATGGGCGAGTCTAGATGATCGATCGGGACTCCCCGGATCCGTCGACGCGCGGCCCATGCCCGGAGCGCCGCACCCGGAATCGCCCCTCCTGCCGATGACGCCAAACACCGCCAGCGACTCGGACGCCATCCCGCTGCGTGGACTCACGGTGCTGATGTCTGGCGGCAGCCGCGGCATCGGCCTGGCGATCGCCGTGCGCGCCGCCAGGGACGGGGCCAACGTGGCGCTGCTGGCAAAGACGGCGGAGCCGCATCCACGCCTCGAGGGCACCGTCTACACCGCTGCCCAGGAGATCGAGCAGGCGGGCGGGCAGGCGCTGCCGATCGTCGGCGACGTGCGCCACGAGGCCGACATCAGCCGCGCCGTGCAGGAGACCGCCGAGCGCTTCGGCGGCATCGACATCGTCGTCAACAACGCCTCCGCGATCGATCTGTCGCCGTCCACGGGGCTCGCGACCAAGCGCTTCGACCTGATGCAGCAGATCGAGGTGCGGGGCACGTTCCTGCTCACCCGCGCCGCCGTCCCCCACCTCCGCAGCTCGACCCACGCCCACATCCTGACGCTGTCGCCGCCGCTCAACCTGAGCCGCAAGTGGCTCGGCGCGTCGGTCGGCTACATGCTCGCCAAGTACGGGATGACGCTGGCCGCGCTCGGCTTCGCGGCCGAGCTCGAAGCCGACGGGATCGCCTCGAACGTCCTCTGGCCACGGACGATCATCGCCACCGCCGCGGTCCAGAACCTGCTCGGCGGCGACGCCGCGATGGCCCGCTCGCGCAAGCCCGAGGTCATGGCTGACGCCGCCCACGCGATCCTCTCGCGCCCTCCCCGCGAGCGCACCGGCGAGCAGCTGATCGACGAGCAGGTGCTGGCGGAGGTCGGGATCACCGACCTCACCCCGTACCAGTACGGCGACGGGACCGATCTGCAGACGGACATCTTCCTCGACTAGGAGTAGCCCGCGACTGCAGCGGAGCGAGCACCCTCACCCCCACCGCTCGCGCATCAGCGGCAGCACGTCGGCAGCGAACTGCGCCAGCGCCCGCTCCTGGTCATCCCCCGGGAAGTGGAACACCAGTTCCTCGAACCCCAAATCCACGTACGAGGCGACCTTCGCGACCACCTCGTCTGGGTTGTCGGAGACGATGAACCGTGTGTGGGCCCGATCGACCGCCGCGTCAGCGAGCCGCTCCATCTCGATCGGATCCTCGGTCCCGCCCTTCTCCTCCGCGCTCAGCGCCAGCGCCGCCCACGGCCTGCAGGCCTCGCGCGCGTAGTCGGCGTCGTGGTCGTAGGAGACCTTTACCTCGATCAGCCGGCTGATCTGAGCGGGATCCCGCTCCGCTGCTCGAGCCCCATGCGCGAGCGCGTCCAGCAGCGTCCGGTAGAGCTCCTCCCCCTTTCCGCTCGTGCAGATGAAGCCATCGCCGATCCGTCCGACCAGCGCCGCCGCCTTCGGCCCCCCAGCGGCGATGTAGATCGGCACCGGCTGCTCCGGGCGGTCGTAGATCGTCGCATTGACCACGCGGTAGTAGCGCCCCTCGAAGCTGACCCGCTCCTCGGTCCACAGCCGGCGAATCAGCGCGACCGCCTCGGCGAGCCGCTCGGAGCGCTCGCGGAACTTCGGCCACTCCCCGCCGATCGCCGGCGTCTCGTTCATCGCCTCGCCGCTGCCGATCCCCAGCCACACGCGCCCCGGGTTGAGGCACGCGAGCGTCGCGAACGCGTGCGCGATGACCGCCGGCTGGTAGCGCAGCGTCGGCGTCAGCACGCTGGTGCCGAGCGTCACCCGCTCGGTCCGCTCGCCGGTCGCGCCAAGCCACACCAGCGAGTTGGGGGCGTGGCCGCCGTGGTGGCGCCATGGCTGGAAGTGGTCCGAGACCGCGACCGTGTCGAAGCCGTGGCGCTCGGCGGAGACGGAGAAGCCGAGCAGCTGCCGGGGCGGGAACTGCTCGGCGGATGCTTTGTAGCCGTAGCGAACGTTCATTGCCACATCGTGACACTCGGAGCTCCCGGGGCCGCTGACTTGTGGTTCAGCGGCCCCGCTCCGACAGCTCCCTCAACGCGACAGTGCGTCCCGCAGCGCCGTCTCGAGATCGGTGAAGCGGAACCGATAGCCGAGCTCGCTCAGGCGGGTCGGGACCGCCCGCTGTCCCTCGAGCACGATCTGCGCCATCTCGCCGTACAAGAGCTTCAGCGCCGCAGCCGGCACCGGCAGCAACGCCGGGCGCCGTAGGACGCGGCCGAGCGCCCGCGAGAGCTCGCGGTTCGTGACGGGATCCGGGGCGCTGACGTTGACCGGCCCGGCGGCGGCATCGTGGTCGAGGCAGAAGAGCAGCGCCCCGACGACGTCGTCGCGATGAATCCACGGCAGGTACTGGCTGCCTGAGCCGACGGGGCCGCCGATCCCGAGCTTGAACGGCGGCAGCATCTTCGCGAGCGCGCCGCCACCGGCGTCGAGCACGACCCCTGTTCTGGTGCGCACCACCCGCAGCCCGAGCTCCTCGGCGGCCGCTGCCTCGGCCTCCCAGGCCCGCACCACCTGGGCGAGGAAGCCCTCGCCAGGAGCGGCGCCCTCGCTCAGCACCTCGTCGCCGCGGTCGCCGTAGTACCCGACCGCCGACTGCGACACCAGCACCCGTGGGCGGCTGTCCTCGGCCACCGCTCGGATCGCAGCCACGAGGTTGCGGGTGCCGAGCTGGCGGGAGTCGCAGATCCGGCGCTTGACGTCCGCCGACCAGCGCTGGGAGATCGACTCGCCGAGCAGGTGGAGGATTCCGTCGGTGCCGCTCAGCGCCTCCCCGGGTGGGAGCCCGGCGGTCGGGTCGGGCCACGGGAGCGCCTGCACGTCGCCGCCCAGCTGTCGGCGTGCCCGCTCCGGGTTCCGGCTCAGCGCCACGACCTCGTCTCCGCGCCCGCGCAGCTCGCGCACCACCACCCGACCGATCATCCCGGTCGCTCCGGTGACGAGGATCCGGCTCACCGCCGGAGATTGTCTCAGACAGGTTGACGGCGCCGTCTTGGTCGCGAGCAATCGCTGGCGCCGCGCGGCCTCCGGCCGCGCGGCGCCAGCGAGATCACATAACG